>NZ_JBWKKH010000006.1:0-13992 GCF_056431645.1 Saccharopolyspora sp. NPDC045839 | reverse complement strand
AGAGGAGTGTGTGGGCTGTGCCTGGTGCTTTGTTTTTTTTTCTTTTTTTTTTTTTTTTTTTTTTTTTCCCCCCCCCCCCCCCCCCCCTCCCCCTCCCTCCCCCCCCCCCCCCCCCCCCCCCCCCCCCCCGCCATCACCGGTGAGGCGCACGCTTTCAGCCGGTCGGGGCTTCCTTCCCCCGGATTCGATCACCACAGGTGACCTTTCGTGACGGTGTGCAAGATTCCAGGAGGTGGGCAACCCGGGCGGAACTTCGGGCGATACCAGCACATCCTCGCCGAATAGGGGTGTGATCACCGTGCTCGCTCGAAGACTCCGCAGCTGGTTGAGCGCGTGCTGCGTGGCGCTGTTATCCATCGGGTTGCTGGCGGCGTTCCCGGTCCGCCGCGCGGAAGCCGCCGTGCCATCCGGTTTCGTCCTCCGCAATCAACCCAGCGGGCAGGCCGCCTTCGACCTGACCGACTTCGCATACCTGCCCGACGGCAGCGTCCTGACCACCGGGAAGAAGGGCACCGTGGCGTGGGTGGCCGCCGACGGCCGCACCAGGACCATCGCCGCCCTGCCCGTCGAACCGGCCCAGGACCTGGGACTGACCGGGCTCGCGGTGGCCGCCGACTACGCCACCTCGCGGCACGTCTACCTGGCCCGCTCGGTTCCCGGCGGCACCGGCGGCTACCTGCTGCGGCTCGCGCGCTGGACCGTCACCGGCGCGCCGGAACCGACCGGCCTCGCCGGCGAACAGGTGCTCTTCGAGTTCCGCAGCCCCTATGCGGTGCACGGCATGACCGGGATCGTCGCGGCCGACGACGGCACCCTGTGGGTGTCCGTCGGTGACCTCTCCGACTTCACCCGCACCGACCGGAACGCGTTGCGGGTCATGGACGTCGACGCACCCAACGGCAAGGTCCTGCACGTCACCGCCACCGGCGGCGGCGTGCCCGGCAACCCGTACTACCAGGCGTCGAACCCCTCTTCGTGGCGCAGCCGGGTGTACGCCAGCGGATTCCGCAGCCCGTTCCGGCTGTCGCTGGACCCCGGCACCGGCACGCCGATCGTCGGCGACGTCGGCTACAACGCCTGGGAGGAGATCGACCTCGTCCGGCCCGGCCAGAACTACAAGTGGCCCTGCTGGGAGGGGAACCACCGGACCCCGGGCTACGACGACCTGCCCGAATGCGCTTCCGCGGTGAACACCCCGCCGCTGTGGGAGTACCACCACGGCGGCGGCGCCGACCAGGGCAACAGCGTCACCGGCGGCATCATCTACCGGGGCGCGAGCTACCCGGAGGCCTACCGCGGCGCCTACTTCTTCGGCGACTACACCACGAAGAAGCTGTGGACGCTGCGCTTCGACGCGCAGGGGAAGCTGGTGCGGGCGCCGGAGAACCCGCCGTTCGGCGGCGACATCGGCGGGCCGGTGAAGTTCGCCGCCGCGCCCAACGGCGACGTCGTCTTCGCCGACATCTACTCCGGCACGCTGCGCCGGCTCAGCTATCCGCAGGGCAACTCCGCGCCGGTGGCCGAGGCCGAGATCAGCACCGATCCGGCGACCCGCACCGTCACCTTCGACGGGTCGGGGTCGCAGGACTTCGACGGCGATCCGCTGACCTACCGCTGGGACTTCGGCGATGGCGCGACCGGCTCCGGCGCGCGCACCAGCCACACCTACCCGGACGGCGACCGGTTCACCGCGCGGCTGACCGTGACCGACCCGCTCGGCGCGTCCGGCAGCGTCGACCTGCTGGTCGCGCCGGCGAACCACTCCCCCCAGCTGGCGCTGACGACGCCCGGCGGGCGGACCTTCGCCGTCGGCGAGACCGTGTCCCTCACCGCGCGGGCCACCGACGCCGAGGACGGCACGACGCCGATCACCTGGACCAGCGCCGAGGTGCACTGCCCGGAGGAGGCGACCTGCCACCGCCACCCGGGGGCCGGCGGCAACGGCGAGTCGTTCCAGGTCGCGTTCACCGATCACCCGGACTCGCGGATGGAGATCACCGCCACCACGACCGACAGCGCCGGGGTGCGCAGCAGCGAGACCTACGCGGCCATGCCGCGCGAACACCTGCTCACGCTGACCAGCAACGTGCCCGCCGTGCTGCAGATCCCCGCGGAGGGCGGGCGGAGCTCGGCGATGGTCACCGAAGGCGCCTCCTTCGACGTGATCGCGGCGGCGACCGCGACCGATGGCGTGGCGACCTTCGCCGGCTGGACCGACGGAGTCAGTGCCCGGTCGCGGGTGCTGACCATGGGCGCCGGCGACCTGACGCTGGCGGCGCGGTACGCCACCCCGATCGACCGGCGGTACGAAGCCGAACCGCAGCTGCGGAACCTGCTCGGGCAGCCGACCGGGCCGGAGATCGCCGAGGACGGCATCCGCTACCGCGGCTACGAGCGCGGGCGGCTGTACTGGACAGCGCAGACCGGTGTGCACTACGTCTACGGCGGGAACCTCGCGAAGTACCTGCAACTCGGCGGGCACGGCAGGTTCGGCCCGCCGACCACGGATGAACTGTCCACATCGGATGGTGTCGGCCGGTACAACCACTTCGTCGGGGTGACCGCGGGCTTCCCGGCCTCGATCTACTGGAGCCCGGACACCGGATCGCACGCGGTGTGGGGCGCGATCCGGCAGAACTGGGCGGCGAACGGCTGGGAGCAGGGCCCGCTCGGCTACCCGACGACCGACGAGGTGACCACGCCGGACGGGGTGGGACGGTACAACCACTTCTCGAAGGCGGGCTCGATCTACTGGTCGCCGGGCTCCGGGGCGCATGCGATCTGGGGCGCGACCCGGGTGACCTGGTCGCAGCTGGGCTGGGAGCTCGGGCCGCTCGGCTACCCGACGACCGACGAGCTCACCACGCCGGACGGAGTGGGGCGCTACAACCACTTCTCCAAGGCGGCGTCGATCTACTGGACGCCGGGCACCGGAGCGCACGAGGTGTACGGCCGGATCCGCGAACGCTGGTCCGCGCTCGGCTGGGAACGCTCGTACCTGGGCTACCCGAAGACCGGGGAGTTCGCGGTCCCCGGCGGTCGCCGCAACGACTTCGAGCACGGCTACGTCGAGTGGCGCGCGGCCACCAACACGACGATCGACCGAAGGTACTGAACCGTTGGCCTGGCCGCAGTTTCAATTGAACTGGGACCACCGAACGACGACCCTGCTGGGTGAACCGGGTCGTCTACCGGGTGACCCGGGTCGTCGGGCCCGCAATTTCAACGGAAACCGAACCCCCAGTTTCAATGGAAACTGCGGATCACCGGCGTGTCGTACGCCGACACGCCGACACCTGTGGACAACTGCCGCAATTTCAATGGAAATCAGAGCTCTGATTTCCATTGAAATTGCGGGGAGAACTACACCACCGGGTTACTGGACGACGATGGTGCCGACCGGGAGGCCCGGGTTGGCCGGCATGTCCAGGGGCGACGGCTTGGCGCCCGCCGCGAGGACGTGGGCGCCGAGGGCCGCGATCATCGCGCCGTTGTCGGTGCACAGGCGGGGGCGCGGCACCCGGAGCGTGATGCCCGCTTCCGCGCAGCGCTGGGCCGCCAGCTCCGACAGGCGGGAGTTCGCCGCCACGCCTCCGGAGATCACCAGCGTGTCCACGTCCAGGTCCCGCGCCGCTCGCACGGCCTTCGCCGTCAGCACGTCCGCCACGGCCTCCTGGAACGACGCGCACACGTCCGCCACCGGGATCTCCCGGCCCTCGCGCTGCTCGGTCTCGACCCAGCGCGCGACCGCCGTCTTCAGCCCGGAGAAGGAGAAGTCGTACTTGGCGTCGCGGGGCCCGGTCAGCCCGCGCGGGAACGCGATGGCCTTCGGGTTGCCCAGCTTGGCCTGCTTGTCGATGGGCGGGCCACCCGGGTACGGCAGGTCGAGGATGCGCGCCACCTTGTCGTAGGCCTCACCCGCGGCGTCGTCGATCGTGGAGCCGATCTCGGTGATCTGCTCCCCGATGCCCTCCACCAGCAGCAGCTGCGTGTGCCCGCCGGAGACGAGCAGCGCCAGGCAGCGCTCCGGCAGCGGCCCGTGTTCGAGGGTGTCGACGGCGACGTGCCCGTCGAGGTGGTTGACGCCGAACAGCGGCACGTCCAGCGCGGCCGCGTAGGCCTTGGCCGCCGCGACGCCGACCATCAGCGCGCCGGCCAGGCCCGGCCCGGCCGTCACCGCGATCGCGTCCACATCGGACAGTTCGAGCCCGGATTCGTCCAGCGCGCGGCGCATCGTCGGGGCCATCGCCGCCAGATGCGCGCGGCTGGCGATCTCCGGCACCACGCCGCCGAAGCGGGCGTGCTCGTCGACGCTGGACGCCACCGCGTCGGCCAGCAGCTCGACCCTGCCGTCGGCCGCCAGCCGGACCAAGCCCACGCCTGTCTCGTCGCAGGAGCTCTCGATGCCGAGCACCACTCGATCCGCAGTCATTACCCAGCCTCCGCAGTTTCCGCCGGGGGCCGCCGCATGGTGTGCGCGTCCGCCCCGGACGGCTGGTAGTAGCGCTTGCGCAGCCCGACGATCTCGAAGCCGTGGTTCTCGTACATCGCGATCGCGGCGTCGTTGTCGGTGCGCACTTCCAGGAACGTCGTCGCCTGCTTCTCGTCGGCCCTGGCCAGCAGCGCGCGCAGCAGCGCCTTGCCCACGCCGCGGCCCTGGTGCGCCGGGTCGACGCCGATGGTGTGCACCTCGGCCTCGGCGTGCGGGGCGCGGCCGACGACGGCGAGCCCGGCGTAGCCGATCAGGCGTTGGTCGAGGTAGGCGCCGACGTAGTAGTGGCCCTGGTCGAGCTCCGCGGCGAAGGCGGGCCGGGACCACGGGTCGTCGCCGGGGAAGAGCAGCTGCTCCAGCTCCGCGCAGCGCTTCAGGTCGCTGCGGCGCAGCTTCAGCACCTGCGGCGCGGCGGTGGCGCGGTCGGTCACTTCCCACTCCTGGTCAACACGGACTTCCGCTTGCCCGGCTCCGCGGCGTCCGGCCGCCGCAGGTAGAGCGGCACCAGCGGCGCCGGTTCGCCCTGCAGCGCGGCGCGCGCCGCCGCGACCAGCCCGGCCGGCGTCGGGTAGCGCGGCTCGACGACGGCGATGCCCAGCGCCTCGGCCATTTCCCCGGCCGCCGCGGCGAAGCCGTCGGTCGGGACGTCCGCCGGGCGCTGGACGTGCGGCCCGTCGATCCGGGTCCGGGCGGCGTCGTAGGCGGCCCAGTAGACCTCCTTGCGGCGCGCGTCGGTGGCGACCAGCAGGGGGCCTTCGGCGGTGGCCTGCGCGGCGATCGCGTCGAGGCTGCAGACCGGGTGCACGGGGCGGCCGCAGGCCTGGCCGAGCGCCGCGGCGGTGGCCATGCCGACGCGGAGGCCGGTGAACGGGCCCGGGCCGGCGCCGACGACGATCGCGTCGGCGTCGCCGAGTTCGCGTCCGGCCTCGGTCATGACGTCCAGCAACTGCGGCATGAGGAGTTCGCCGTGCGCGCGCGGGTTAACCGTGACGCGCTCGGCGAGGGCGCGCGGCGGACCGTCGTCCAGGGCGACAAGCCCCGCCGTGACCGCGGGGGTCGAGGTGTCCAGCGCAATGACGAGCACGATTACTCAGCGTACGTCAGCCCTGGTCACCGGGGTTACGCGGGGAGCACCGCCCGAGGCTCGGCCGGCGGGCCGTTTCGGCTGTTCATGGGTCGTGCGTGTGTTGGAGTGCTATGGCGGACCAACGTACTCACGAGCATTGGCCAGGCGAAACAGTGCCATCAGGTGGCGCTCAACGTCTGGTGCAGCCTGCGGGCCTCCTTGGCGAAGCGGCTCGAACCACCTCGTGCCGCGGCCGCCGCCAGACCTGGCAGCGGCCCAGCGGGGCGGACCTGGGCGGCCAGCTCCACACCGAGAGCGAGCAGGTCCGCGAGCGCCGTCCGGGGGCGTTCCCCCTCGGCTGGCAGCAGGCCCTCGATCAGCACCGCGACCACTTCCCACGCAAGTTCCACGAGACCGGCTCGCGTCGCGTCGCGCACCGCCTGCACCACACGCCCCAGCACGACCTCGTCGCGCGCCACCAGCTCCACCACTGCATGCGCGACGTCCGCACCGCGCAGCCCGTCCCGGGCGGTCAGGGTGATCAGCGCGTCCACCACGCCCGCTCGGTCCGCCGCCTCCCGAGCACCGAGCGCGTAGGCCAGCACCGTGGTCATCCCCTCGCCGATCGGGCCGTAGGCGTCGACCAGGCGGGCCAGCACCGTCGCGCTCCCCCGCGCCCCGTTCGCGAAGGCCGCCACTTGGTGCGCTGCGCTGAGATCCCGGTGTGCGGGCACGAGATACGGGGTGGCGTTCTGCTCGCGGAAGGTGGCCGAATACCGGCCGGTCGCCGTGCTGTCGAAGGACTTGCGGACCGGATCCGCCGAGTCCGGGAACGTGACGGTGACGCGCGTGTGGTCTTCGAAGTGCATGCCGCGCCAGTCGTACTTCTTGACCGGCACCACCGCGCGCCGGATCTCGGGCCGGCCGAGCCCGCCTTCGTCGATCCACCGCGCGACCTGCGCGCCCGCCGCCCCGAGCCCCCGCACCCGGTCGGCGATCGCGGCATCCCGGGGCAGCCGGAGCATCGCCACGACCAGGTCGTGCTCCCACGGCTCGAAACCCTGCTCCGCCGCCGTCTCCAGGCGTTCCGCCAGCGCTTCGGGCGCGATCAGCCCGGACGCGTCGGTCGGCGTGGACATCAGGAACGGCCGGGGCGCGTACGCAAGCCCGAGCGTGAGCTCGTGCAGGCGGCGCAGCGACACGGTGCCGTAGTCCACGCCCCGTGTCACGAGTTCCTCCCAGTCCGCCTCACCCGGGATCTCGTCGACGCGCGGGATCGGGCTGGTGACATCGCCACGGCACTCGCCCGTCGCGGCACGCAGGACCGCGGTGAACTCGCCGTGCTCCGACGGCGAACCGACCCAAGTGCGCTGTTGGCTCCAGTCCGGCAGCCCTGGCGCGTACCACGGGCTTTGCGCCTGCAGCGGGGCGAACGCGCGGCACAGGCCCGCCCGGTCGGTGAACGCGAACTCGACCATCGCGGCGAGGATCCGCTCCCGCTCGGACGGATCTCCTTCGTACACCTGCTGCGCGAAGGCCGTGACCAGTTCGTCCACCGACGCGATGGGCGGCGGCATCTCGGGGCGCGATGCCGCAACGGGAACCGGCGCGGGTTCCGGCGCGACCTCCGACGCCCCGAACACCTCGACCGCACGCGCCCGGAGGTCCTGCGGGAGCGCCGCAGCGGCTTCGGCGAGTTCTTCGCGCACGTCCGCATCGAGCTCGTCGGCGTGCTTGAGCACCAGTTCGAGCGCACGTTCCTGGATGTCGGCCGATTCGTGGCCGAACGCGCCGCCGAGCACCGCCAGCGCATCGGCCCGACCGCGCCGGATCGCCTTGTCCAGCCACGAGAGCTGGGCCCGGACGAGCTTCTTTTCTGGACGGAAGAACATCGCCCGGCTGACGTCGAGCAGGACGTCGAATTCCAGCCGGTTCGCCTCGTCCAGGCGCTGGAGTTCCCGTTGCGCCATCCCCGCGACCGTCGAGTGGCTGTCGGGCACCAGCGCCGCGTAGTCGCCCCCGCGCGGCGCGAGCTCGTCGAGGCTCGGGGCAAGCTTGTCGTGCAAAGCGATCAGGGCCACGACGTCCGCTTGCTTGCCGCCGCGCTGCAGGCGCGCCAGCAGCCCGTCCAGCAGCACCAGCCGATCGACCTCACCGGCGGCGGCGAGCTCCGCCAGCGCGCTCGGCCAGCTGTCCAGCGCCCAGGAGCTCGCGAGCCGCCGCGCCACACCGTCCACTTCGAACAGTCGTGGAATCAGCGCCAGGAACCGCCGATCTCCGCGTATCTCGTCGGCGATCGTCGTGGCATCGCGCCCGATCATCTCCGGCCAGTGGTACACGTATCCGTCGCTGTCGGGCAGGGCGTCCCCGGCAATGGCGGTGATGAGCTGCCAGTCGTGGCTCGATACCTGCCCGCGCGTGCGGAGCCGTTGCGCGAGCTTCTCGGCGAGCTGCGGCAGCCACGGCACGTCCCGCCGGCGCAGGACGGCCAGGACGTGGTCGAACGCCGGAGCGCCGTAGGGTCTCAGCACGCGGTCGTGGTCCGGCCGCATCGGCCGGTCGAGGCTGTTGCGGGACAACCACGGCGCGAGCGTCGACATCGGCAGCACGGCTGCGCCCGCGATCGAGAGCATGGACGAGAACTGCTGTGTCGTGTAGAAACCCTCCTGCCGCACCGAGCGTTCGAAGTCCGCCAGCGGCTTGGCGAGCGCGCGGCAGTCCGCCGGGCCGATTTCTCCGAGCACCGCCGCGAGGACGTCCAGGTCGCCCTGCTCGATGAGTTCCTTCAGGTCTTCCCAGTTCATCCCCGTGCTCCGTTCCGCGCCACGTCCACGGCGAGCGCGTGCTTGCACTTTCCCCTGGTACCGCCGAATTCCGCCCACCACCGGCAGGTGCAGCCGTCGTCCCGCACCCGGTGCGCGTGGTCTCCGACGACCACCGTCGCGGTGTCTCCGTCGAGGTGCACCGCGCCCGCCTCGACGAGCGCTCTCGCGTTGCGGAGGCGGGGGTTCATCGCCTCCGCGCCCGTCGACTCATAGGGAAGTTCGCGGTGGAAGTAGGCCGCTTCGGCGAGGTCGTAGCCGACCCGGCCCGCGGTTCCGAGCTGGGTGAGGGCGTCGCGGACCCTCGATTGCGGCAGGCCGGAGCGTTCCGCGAGGAGATCGACCTCCACCCGCGGCTCGAAAGCGAGCAGCGCCCCGATCAACTCGGCGTCGGTTTCGCTGTCCTCCGAGGCCAGCGCGTCGAGCACCGCCCCCTCACCGGAGAACCCGCGGTTGCGCCCCGGCGACAGCGCCAGAACCAGCCGCATTCCCGGCAGATCCAGCTCCCAGGCACTCGCGACGGGATGGCTTCCGGCGCGGACCGCCGGACCGTGAACGCGCAGCGCCCGGGCGAAGCGCAGCAGCGGCACGAGCGATTCGAGCCGGTCGGGGCTCGCCACGCAGACCGCGCCGGGCGCCGGCGAGCCGGTCAGGCGCAGCGAGCGTCCGGCGGGCACGGCCCAGAGCGCGCCGCTCGAACGGGACGGCAGCGATCGGAGCAGGCGTGCGGCCTCGGCGGCGGACAGCTCGGCGCGCGGCTCGAAACCGGCGGTGATCACCTGGACCTCGGCGAACCCGCGGAGCCACCGCTGAGGCAACGGCACCTTCTTCTCCACCACCGAGCCGTCCAGGGTGGTGGCGGTCAGGTCGTCCGGGCCGACCGACAGGTGCAGCGGATCGCGGCCACCGACGCGCGCGAGCATGCGGCGCAGCGGCTCATTGATGTCCACATTGGTCGTTCCGCGGTCGTGCACCTCGCCGTCCAGGCCGGCGGAGAGGACGTCCAGCCGCGCGTAGACGCCGCAGCACCGGGAGAAGGACTCGAAGCGCAACCGGTCGCCGTTGCAGGTGACGACCGGATCGCGGAAGGCCGGTCGGCCGGTGAGCTCCGGGTACCGGGATCGCGCGACCCGGGCGATCGCCTGGAGCCCGCCGGCGGCGGGCGCGGCATCGGTGAGGAACCCGGTGAAGAACCGGGGATTTCCCGCCGGGCCGGCCAGCGCGGTCCCGCCCGCGGTCTCCAACCCGAGCCGGCCGCCGTCGAGCACCGAGGGCCGCCGGTAGGTCAGCGAGTGCGCCGCATCGCTCATGGCGGCGAAGGGTAGCCATGATCACCGACAGGGTGCGGGAGAATGGCTCAGATCCCTAGTCCCGTGCAGGAAGGTTGAGATGTTCGGTAAACGCGAATCGCACCTGTTGGTGCTCAACGATCTCGACGAGGCGCGGGAAGCGGTGCGGCGTGCGGTCCACGACGCGAGCCCCGAGGAACTGCCCGGCCTGCAGCGTGCGCTGCGGATCCTGGACGAGGCCGGTGACGGCGAGCCGCAGGAGATCCGCTGGACCCGTCAGGTGCTGGCCGACGCGGGCATCGACCCGAGCACCCACGAGATCGCGGCGGTCCGGGAAGTCCGCCGGAAGCTGCCGGGCCTGTCCCTGGCCAGCGCCGCCGACCTGGTCCGCAGGCTCAAGGGCTGACACGGTTCGGGGCCGTGAGTCCTTTGGGCTGGTATAGAGCCTGTTTCCATACTCATCCTGCGTGGCGGCGCAGGTAGCGGAACCTCAGGCGTCTTCTCGCTGTGGGATCCCCGACTCATGAATGCCGATTCACCACGTCGGGGCTGTCCTCGCGAGAAGACCCCTGAGAACCCGCGGCGGTGCAAGTTGCGCAGGTGGGCTAAGCGGCTGCGCCGCTTCAAAGACAAAACCCCGCGCTACCACACCTCACACCACGACATCCAAAACAGCTGCTAGAGCGACCCAATGGACTCACGGCCCCGTTCCGGCCTGCTACGAGCCCTGGCGGGTGAGCAGATTGCCTTGCGGCGCGGTCATCTCCACGTCCGGGCCGACGATCTGCGTGCCGCGCAGCCAGGTTTCGCGCACCACGCCCGACAGCGGGCGCCCGTGGTACGGCGAGACCGGGTTGCGGTGGTGCAGCTTGCCCACGTCGACGACGAACGCATCGTCCGGCGCGAACACGCAGAGGTCCGCGTCGTTGCCGACCGCGATGGACCCCTTGCCGCGCACGCCGGCGAGGTCGGCGGGCTTCCGGGACATCCATTGCACGACGTCGGCGAGGCTGTGGCCGCGCACCCGCGCCTGCGTCCACACCGCCGAAAGACCCAGCTGGAGGCTGGAAACCCCGCCCCAGGCCACGCCGAAGTCACCGATGTCGAAACGCTTGAGCTCCGGCGTGCACGGCGAGTGGTCGCTGACCACGCAGTCGATGATCCCGTCGGCCAGCCCCTGCCACAGCAGTTCCCGGTTGCGTGCCTCGCGGATCGGCGGGCAGCACTTGAACTGGGTGGCGCCGTCGGGGACCTCCTCGGCGCTGAAGCTCAGGTAGTGCGGGCAGGTCTCGACCGTGACCCTGACGCCGTCGGCGCGCGCGGAGGCGATCATCGGCAGCGCGTCCGACGACGACAGGTGCAGGATGTGCACCCGCGCGCCGATGCGCCGCGCCAGCTCGATGACCTGCGCGATCGCGACGTTCTCGGCGCCGCGCGGGCGGGAGTTCAGGAAGTCGCCGTAGGTCTCGCCGTGCGCCGTGGGGGCGTGCTCGATGGCGTCGGAGTCCTCGGCGTGCACGATCATCAGCCCGTCGTAGCGGGTCAGCTCGCGCAGCGCCTCGTCGAGTTCGGTCGGGTTCAGCGGCGGGAACTCGTCGACCCCGGAGTGCAGCAGGAAGCACTTGAAGCCGAACACGCCGGCCTCGTGCAGCCCGCGCAGCTCGGCGAGGTTGCCGTGCACGGCGCCGCCCCAGAAGCCCACGTCGATGTAGGCCTTCTCGCGCGCGGTCTTGCGCTTGACCTCCAGCGCGCCGGTGTCGATCGTCGGCGGCAGGCTGTTCAGCGGCATGTCGAGGATGGTCGTGACGCCGCCGGCCGCCGCGGCGCGGGTGGCGGTGTCGAAGCCCTCCCACTCGGTGCGGCCCGGGTCGTTGACGTGCACGTGGGTGTCGACCAGCCCGGGCAGCAGGACCTCGTCGGCGGCGAGCTCGATGGTGCGGGCGGCTTCGAGCGGGGCGTCCAGCGGCTCGACGGCGGCGATGCGGCCGTCGCGGACGCCGACGCTGCCGGACGTCTCACCGTTCGGGCCGATGAGCCGTCGCGCGCGGAACACGACGTCGAACGCTCCGTTGGCTGGTTCGGGCAACGCGGTTACCTCCTCCTGGCAGTGGTTCAACAAAGTGTTGAACCATGGTGCGGTTCCGGTCAAGGGGCTGGAGCGAACGGACCGTTCGCGACTTCTACCGGGGCGAACAGGCCGTCGACCCGGACCTGACCCGCGGTGCGCCGCTCGCGGTCCCCATGGTGCGAGCACCGGGCCGATGCGGCGCGCCGGGCGGTTCGGCGGCACCGTTCGCGAGAAGCACGCCGATCGGCCAGGAGGACGGCGCGGTGCCCGCTGGGCGCGAGCGTTCGCCGCGTTGAACCATGGCTTTCCGTATCGCGAAGTATACTTATCGGGTTTTGGAAAGTTAACGGTACGCGCCGCGCGGCCGTCAAGGGGCGACGCCGGAGCATCGATTCAGCGCGACCTTCCTGGACGGACCTGAAACTCTTTCTTCACGCCGGTCACCGATTCGTATTTTCCCAGGTATTGACATGGGTCCCGGCACGATGTTTGGTATACCGCATCCCAAATCGCCCGGCTCCTCCTCGTCCCTTGGAGACCAGACGTGACACAGACATCGGGAACCCTCACGGACACCGGGACCAGACCGACCCGGGTCCGCTGGAAGATCTTCCTGCTGCTCCTGGCGATCGTGACCATCAACTACGTCGACCGCGGCTCCATCTCGGTGGCGCTGCCGCTGATCAAGAAGGAGTTCGGGCTCTCCGACGAGCTCACCGGCGTCCTGCTGGCCGCCTTCTTCTGGACCTACGCCCTGATGCAGCTGCCCAGCGGCTGGCTGATCGACCGCTTCGGCCCGCGCCGGATGGTCGGCAGCTCGTGCATCGCCTGGGGCGCGGCCACCGCGCTGACCGCGACCGCCCCCGGCCCGGGCGCGCTGCTCGGGATGCGGGCCCTGCTCGGCGCGACCGAAGCGCCGGTGATGCCGGCCGGCGGCAAGCTCAACGCCATCTGGATGCCGCTGCGGGAACGCGGCCGCGGCGCGGTCATCCTCGACGCCGGTGCGCCGCTGGGCGCGGGCGTCGGCGGCATCGCGATCTCCTGGCTGATCGCGACGACCGGCGGCTGGCGGCCCGCGTTCATCGTCGCCGGGGCGGTCACCGTGCTGATGGGCCTGTGGGCCTGGTGGTACCTCCGGGACCACCCGCGCAGCCACCCGGCCGTGAACGACGCCGAGGCCACCGACATCGAGACCTCGCACGCCGCCGAGGACCGCGCCGCGGGCGCCGTCGGCGGTCGGCGCCCGCTGCGCCGCTACCTGAAGTTCCGGTCGTTCTGGGCGATGTGCGCCGCGTGGCTGGGCTTCAACGGCGTGTTCTACGGCCTGCTGACCTGGGGCCCGCTGTACCTGTCGGAGTCCAAGGGCTTCGACATCAAGACGATCGGCTGGTCCACCTTCGTCATCTTCGGCGCCGGTTTCGTGGGCGAGCTGATCGGCGGCTGGCTCGCCGACGCCTGGCGGGCCCGCGGCCGCAACGGCAACGTCGTGATGCGCACGCTGCTCGGCGTCGCCGGCGTGGCGGTCGTGCTCGGACTGCTCGGCGTGACGCTGGTGCCCGGCCCGATCGCGGCCGTGACGCTGCTGTCGATCGTGCTGTTCTTCCTGCGCTGGGTCGGCCTCATGTGGAGCGTGCCGTCGCTGCTCGGCGGCCGGGAGAACGCCGGCGCGCTCGGCGGCGCGATGAACCTCAGCGGCAACATCGCGGGCATCCTCACCCCGATGCTGGTGGGCTTCATCGTCGGCGCGACCGGCAGCTACACCTGGGCACTGCTCTACTTCGTCGGCGCCGGGTTGATCATGACCGCCGCGGTCCTCACCCTCGACTACACCAAGCGCCTCCCCGCTTGAAAGACATCCCAGGAGCTGAAATGTCAAGCCGCGATGTTCTCGGCGTGATGCGACCAGGCGGTCGTCTCGTCGTAGAGGGTGCCGGTCTTGAGGCAGCCGTGGAGGATGCCGACGAGTCGGTTGGCGAGTTGGCGCAGGGCGGCGTTGTGCCCGGCGCCGCGGGCTTTCTGCCGGTCGTAGTAGGTGCGGGCTCCGGGAGAGCGCAGCAGCGCGTTGAACGCTTGGGTCAGCAGGGCGTCGATGAGCCGGTCATTGTGCACGAACCGGGCCAGGGCGACCTTCTTCTTGCCCGACGCGCGGGTGATCGGGGAGGTGCCGGCGTAGTTCTTGCGGGCTTTGGCGGTGGCGTAGCGATGCGGGTCGTCGCCGAATTCTGCGAGCACCCGGGCGCCGAGGACCGGTCCCA
>NZ_JBWKKH010000005.1:216449-346304 GCF_056431645.1 Saccharopolyspora sp. NPDC045839 | reverse complement strand
GTCGACGATCCATCTACCAGGAGCTTCACTATTTCCCCCGCAACGACACGCCCACCCGGCCCCTCACCTGCACAGACCAGGATGAAAAAGGCTCAATCGAAGGTTCGATTTCAATTGGAAATTGCGGCAGAACGAATCGGCAACGGGGACCTGGGGCACTGGCCAAGGCAGGGGCGCGTGGGTGAGGATCTTGCCTCGTGCGCTGCGTCCTGGTGATCAACCCTGCTGCCGGTGGTGGACTCTCCGCGACGGTGGTCGGCGAACTCGTCGGCCACCTTCGCGGCGTCTGCGACGTGAAGACGGTGCTCGCCGCCGATGCCCGCGGCACCGCCGACGCCGCGAAGCGGGCGGTGGCCGACGGCGCCGATGTGCTCGCGGTGGTGGGCGGCGACGGCGTCGCGCACCTGGCGGTGCAGGCCTGCGCGGAGTCGGCGACGGCGTTGGCCCTGATCCCGGCCGGGACCGGCAACGACCTGGCCCGCGGGCTCGGCGTGCCGCGCGACCCGGTCGCGGCGGCGCGGGCGGTGGCGGAGGCGTTGCGAGCGGGCGAGCGGCGCCGCATCGATCTCGGCAAGGTCGCGGGCGGCGGCTGGTTCGCGACGGTGCTGTGCGCCGGATTCGACTCGCGGGTCAACGCGCGGGCGAACCGGATGCGCTGGCCGCGCGGACAGCGCCGGTACGACCTGGCGGTGGTGCGCGAGCTGCTGGGCCTCCGGCCGATGCCGCTGCGGGTGGAGACCGACGCGGGCACGACGGAGCTGATCGCCACGCTCGTCGCGGTCGGCAACACCGCCTGCTACGGCGGCGGCATCCCGGTCTGCCCGGACGCCGACGCGCGCGACGGGCTCCTCGACCTGACGGTGGTCGGTGAGGTCACCCGGCGCGACCTGGTGCGGATCCTGCCGTCGCTGCGGACCGGGCGGCACGTCGAGCACCCGGCGGTGTTCACGCTGCGGGCGCAGCGCGTGCGGCTGGGCGGCGAGAACGGCTGGATGGCCTACGCGGACGGAGAACCGCAGGCCCGCCTGCCGCTGAGCATGCGCTGCGTCCCCGGCGCGCTGGAGGTGGTGGGTTCGTGAGCGCCGAACCGGGCTGGGACGCGGTTGTGCACTCACGACCGTGAGGGCTGAGACGGCGGTCGGTGTGATGTGAAAGTCTGGGGGTGTGGCTGCCAGCCGTTCCAACCCCACCAAGCTGTCCCCGGCCGACGCCTTCACGGCGCACACCCGCCGCAGCGCGCATCCCGCGCTAGCGGAGTTCGCCGGGGGGATGTCCTTCGAACTCGACCCGTTCCAGAACACCGCCTGCCAGGCCCTGGAGGCCGGGCGCGGCGTCCTGGTGTGCGCGCCCACCGGCGCCGGCAAGACCGTGGTCGGCGAGTTCGCCGTGCACCTCGCGCTCAAGGAGGGCCGGAAGTGCTTCTACACCACGCCGATCAAGGCGCTGTCCAACCAGAAGTACGCCGACCTGTGCGAGCGGCACGGTAGCGACGCGGTCGGGCTGCTGACCGGCGACACCTCGATCAACGGCGAGGCGCAGGTGGTCGTGATGACCACCGAGGTGCTGCGCAACATGCTCTACGCGGGTTCCCGCAGCCTCGACCAGCTCGGTTATGTCGTGATGGACGAGGTGCACTACCTCGCCGACCGCTTCCGCGGCGCGGTGTGGGAGGAAGTGATCCTGCACCTGCCGGAGTACGTGCAGGTCGCGAGCCTGTCGGCGACGGTGAGCAACGCCGAGGAGTTCGGCGAGTGGCTGCAGGAGGTGCGCGGCGACACGACGGTGGTCGTCGACGAGCACCGGCCGGTGCCGCTGTGGCAGCACATGCAGGTCGGCTCCCGGATGTTCGACCTCTTCGGCGGCGAGACCGCGGACCGGGAACTGCAGATCAACCCGAACCTGCTGCGGCACACCCAGCAGCTCGCTCGCGTGCACCTGCCCTACGGCGGCCGGCGCGGCGGGCCGAACGCCAAGCGCAAGGGCCCGCGCCCGCCCCGGTTCTCCCCACCGTCGCGGGTGGAGACGCTGACCAGCCTGGACGCGGCCGGGCTGCTGCCCGCGATCGTGTTCATCTTCAGCCGCAACGGCTGCGACCAGGCCGTCGCCCAGTGCATGCGGTCGGGCCTGCGGCTGACCACCGAAGCGGAGATCGACGAGATCCGCGAGGTGATCGACGAGCACACCACCAACCTGCCGGAGAGCGACCTGGCGGTGCTGGGCTTCTGGGAGTGGCGGGAGGCGCTGGAGCGCGGGCTGGCCGCGCACCACGCGGGGCTGCTGCCGGCGTTCAAGGAGACCGTCGAGGAGCTGTTCGTCCGCGGCCTGGTCAAGGCCGTGTTCGCCACCGAGACGCTGGCGCTGGGCATCAACATGCCCGCCCGCACGGTGGTGCTGGAGCGGCTGGTGAAGTTCAACGGCGAATCGCACGTGGACCTCAGCCCCGGCGAGTACACGCAGCTCACCGGCCGGGCCGGGCGGCGCGGCATCGACATCGAGGGCCACGCGGTGGTCGTCTGGCAGCCGGGCGTCGACCCGAAGCAGGTCGCCGGGCTGGCCTCCACCCGCACGTACCCGCTGCGCTCGTCGTTCCGGCCCGGCTACAACATGGCCGTCAACCTCGTGCAGCGCGTCGGTCAGGACGCCGCGCGGGAACTGCTGGAGCAGTCGTTCGCGCAGTTCCAGGCCGACCGGTCGGTGGTCGGGCTGTCGCGGCGCGTGGACCGCAACAGCGAGGCGCTCACCGGCTACGCCGAGGCGATGCACTGCCACCTGGGCGACTTCGAGGAGTACTTCGAGCTGCGCCGCCGCATTTCCGAGCGGGAGAAGCACCTGGCCAGGCAGAACCGGCAGTCGCGGCGCGCGGAGGCGGCCAAGTCGCTGGAGAAGCTGCGCAAGGGCGACGTCATCTCGGTGCCCGCCGGGCGCCGAGCGGGGCTCGCGGTGGTGATCGACCCGGGGCTGGAGCCGATGGGCGAGCCGCGGCCGCTGGTGGTCACCGAGGACCGCTGGTCGGGGCGGCTGTCGGTCGCCGACTTCACCTCGCCGGTGGAGCCGCTGGGCAAGATGAAGCTGCCGAAGCACGTCGACACCCGCTCGCCGAGGTCGCGGCGGGATCTGGCGTCCTCGCTGCGCAACACCGGCCTCGAGGCCTCCGGCGGGCGCGGCAGGCGGCGTTCCGACGCGACCGACGACGCGGAGCTGGCGACGCTGCGGCGGGCGCTGAAGGCGCACCCGTGCCACGGCTGCGACGAGCGCGAGAGCCACGCCCGGTGGGCCGAGCGCCACGAGCGGCTGCGCGGTGAGAACGAGAACCTGCGTCGCAAGGTCGCCGCGACCACGCACTCGCTGGCCCGGTCCTTCGACCGGATCGTCGCGCTGCTGACCGAACGGGACTACCTGCCGGTGGCGGGCTCGTCGGAGGGTCAGGTCACCCAGCACGGGCGGCGACTGTCCCGGCTCTACAGCGAGTCGGACCTGCTGGCCGCCGAGTGCCTGCGGGTCGGGACGTGGCGCGGGCTGGGCCCGGCCGAGCTGGCGGCCGTGGTGTCGTCGCTGGTCTACGAGTCGCGGCGGGAGGGGCTGGCGCCGCAGGTGCCGTCCGGCCCGGTCAGCGACGCGCTGGCCGCCACCTGGCGGCTGTGGGCGGAGCTGGAGGACGACGAGCGGCGGCACAAGCTGGACCGCACGCGCGAGCCGGACGCCGGTTTCGCCTGGCCGGTGTTCCGCTGGGCGCGCGGCGAGTCGTTGGAGAAGGTGCTCACCGCCGCCGAGTCCAGCGGGCACGAGCTGTCGGCGGGCGACTTCGTGCGCTGGTGCCGCCAGGTCATCGACCTGCTCGATCAGGTCCGCGAGGTCGTCGGCGTGGCGGACCCGGTGGGTTCGGCGGCGGCGAAGGCGGTCACCGCGATCCGGCGCGGTGTGGTCGCCGCCGGCGCGGTGTGACGTAACGGCCGCCCGGCCGATTCGGGCGGCCGGTCGGTTGTGGTTGGATTTCCTGGCGTCGGGAACGTCGGTCAGGTGAAGAATCGTCCGGAGGTTATAGATGTCGTCCCCTTACGGTCCGCCGGGGGGCTATCCCCAGTGGGGGCAGCAACCCCAGGGCCCTGGGATGCAGCCGGCGGCGCCGGGCTATCCGCAGCCGGGTGGTTTCGCGCCGCAGCAGGCGCCGCAACCACCACGACCACCGCAGGCGCCGCCGCCGCAGCAGCAGTACGGCTACGGCCAGCCGTACCCGCCCGGCGGCGCCCAGTTCCCGCAACAGGGCGGCTTCGGCCATTTCGACGAGTTCGGGCCGAAGAAGAAGAAGCGTTCGGCGCTGCCGTGGGTGTTCGCCGGCATCATCGCGGTGATCCTCGTCCTCGTGGTGCTGGTCCTCGGCTTCATCACGCCGGGCTGGTTCGTGAAGCCGGTCTTCGACTCGGCCAGCGTCGAGAAGGGTGTTTCGCAGACGCTGCGGAGTTCCTACGGCATGACCGGGGTCGGCCAGGTCAGCTGCCCCGCCGGGCAGCGGGTGGCCGTCGGGCACCGCTTCGACTGCAAGGTCACCGTCGATTCGCAGCCCAAGACCGTGACCGTGACGGTGAAGAACGAGAAGGGCGTCTACGAGGTCGGCCACCCCAGGTGAAAATCGGTCGACCCGGGGGGATCCGACCGGGAAGATCGTGGGCGTGACCGGTCATGAAGTGCGGCCCCTGGCCGAATCGGAGTTCCGCGAAGCCCACGATCTGTTCCGCCGCGCCCTGCTGTGGCGCCCGTCGAAGGACGAGGAGTGGGAGCGGAACTCCGGGCGCCACGAGCCGGGGCGCGTGCTGGGCGCGTTCGTCGACGGCGCGCTTGCCGGCACGGCGATGGCGACGACGAACGTCGTCACGGTGCCCGGCGGGAGACGGCTGCCGGTCGGCGCGGTGACCGGGGTCGGCGTTCGCGCCGACCAGACCCGGCGCGGACTGCTCACGTCGTTGATGCGGGAGCAGCTCGAAGACGCGCGGCGGCGCGGCGAGGCGGTGGCGATGCTGCACGCCACGGAAGCGGTGATCTACGAGCGGTACGGCTACGGCGTGGTCAGCCGCAGCCGCACGGTGGAACTCGACCGCCGCCGGGCGGCGCTGCGGCCGGGCGCGCCGGTCGGCGGCCGGGTGCGGCTGCTGGACCGGGACGAGGCGGCGCCGATCCTGCCTGCGATCTACCAGCGCTGCGCCCAGGACCGGCCGGGGCAGATCGGCCGGGACGACGCGTGGTGGGCGGGGCAGCGGTCGTGGCTCGGCGAGGGCGTCCTGGTCGCGGTGCACACCGATAGCGACGGGCTGGACGACGGGTTCGCCCTGTACGAGGCGAAGAACGCCGACGACGTCCACACGCTGCAGGTCTACGACCTGAAGTCGGCGAACGCGACCGCAGCGGTCCAGCTGTGGCGGTTCCTGCTCGGCGTCGACCTCGTGGACCGGGTGGTGGGCCGCCACCGGCCGCTGGACGAGCCGCTGGAGTGGTGGCTGGCGGATCGTCGCCAGTGCCGGGTCACCAGCGTCGACGACGACCTGTGGCTGCGCCTGGTGGACGTGCTCGAAGCGTTGCGGGCGCGGGCCTTCGGCCCGGCCGATCCGGTGGTGATCGAGGTCCGGGACGAGTTCCTGCCGCACAACGACGGCGCTTACCGGGTCGGCCCGGACGGCGTGGACCGGTGCTCCGGCGAACCCCAGCTCGTCCTGGACGTTGCGGCGCTCGCGGCGCTGTACCTGGGCGACCAGAAGGCGTCGGGACTGGTGGCGGCCGGCCGGATCGAGGCACGTGACCCGGCGGCGGTCGCCGCGGCGGACCGGCTGTTCGCCGCGGTCGAAACGCCTTGGTGCGGCACCAGTTTCTGACCGCGCGCGGCGCGTTCGGCTTGAAAATATGTAGACCGAGTGTCATATTTTCTGCGTGAGGAAAGGTGCGCAGACGAAGCAGCAGATGCTCGACACCGCGATGGAGCTGTTCCGGCGGCAGGGCTACCACGCCACCGGCGTCAACCAGGTGCTCGCCGAGGCCGAGGCGCCGCGGGGCTCGCTGTACTTCCACTTCCCGGGCGGCAAGCAGCAGCTCGCTGCCGAGGCCGTCGAGGCGTCCGGCCGGCAGGTGGCCGAGCTGCTGGCCGCGGCGCTGGCGGAGGCGAGCGGGCCGCGCGAAGCCGTGGCGGCGATGATGGCGCACTTCGCGCAGGCGCTGGAGGAATCGGACTTCAGCAGGGGATGCCCGGTGGCCACCGTGGCGCTGGAGGCGAGCGCGGACAGCCCGGACGTCAGGTCGGCGTGCGACGGCGCGTACGGGACCTGGCTGGTGGGTCTGGCGGCGGCGTTCACCGGCTGGGGGATTCCGGCGGCGCGGGCCGAGGGGCTCGCGGTCATCGCGCTGTCGATGCTCGAAGGTGCGCTGCTGCTCTGCAAGGTCCAGCGGGACGTCGCGGCGCTGCGGACGGTGGGCGACCAGCTGGCCGACCTGCTGGAGGGCGTTCGCGCGGAGCGGGCGTGATGCTCGCGACCGCACACCGGGATCAGATCGACGTGTTCTGCGCGCACGACCCGATCGAGTTCGAGCGGCACCTCCGGCAGAACTCCACAGTGGACTCAAGATGGCGAAGGGCGTCTTCTCCCTGCTGTGCAAGGGGAAGGCGCCCTTCGGTCGTTGAACCTATGCGGTGAGCGCGGCGATGAGACGGTCGATGCTCGCGCCCAGGCCCCAGGTCTGCTGGAGCGCGCGCAGCCGGTCGGTGTCCGCAGGGGGCTGGGGGAGCGCGTCGTCCGCGCGGTCCACGACCACCGGGGCGTCGCGCGCCACCCGGACCACCGACGGGGCCGCCGCGAGGTAGTCGGCGGCGTCCGCGAGCTTGCCGCGGACTCGCGGCGTCAGGCGGGAGTCGCCGCCGTCGGCCGCCGCCAGCAGCGCTTCGAGCGAGCCGAACTGGGTGATCAGCTTCGCCGCCGTCTTCTCGCCGATGCCCGCCACCCCGGGCAGCCCGTCCGACGGATCTCCGCGCAGCACCGCCATTTCCGCGTAGTCGTCCCCCGCTCGGCCGGCCGACAGGGCGTACTTCTCGGCGAGCTCCGCGGGACCGTAGTCCTGCGCCTTCGCCAGACCCGCGCCGACGTAGATCACCCGCACCGAGGTGGGCCGGTCGCGCACCAGCTGGAACAGGTCCCGGTCGCCGGTGACGACCTCCACCGCGTCCTTCTCCTCGCGATCGGCGAGCGCGCCGATGACGTCGTCGGCCTCGTAGCCCTCCGCCTCGGCGGTGGCGATGCCCGCCGCGTCGAGCACTTCGAGGATCACCGGGACCTGCGGGGACAGCGAATCCGGGACCTCTTCGGCGCCGGGATCGTCCTCGGCGACGCGGTGCGCCTTGTAGGACGGCAGGGCGTCGACCCGGAACTGCGGCCGCCAGTCGTTGTCCAGGCAGGCCACCAGCCGGGACGGGCGCCGGTCGGTGATCAGCTTGGCGAGCATGTCGCAGAATCCGCGCACCGAGTTCACCGGCGTGCCGTCGGGCGCGGTCAGCGAGTCCGGCAGGGCGTAGTACGAGCGGAACCACAACCCGGCCGAATCGACGAGCATCAGGGGACCAGTCACAGTGGCCCAGCTTGTCACGTCGTCGTCGGCGGATGTGCGCGACCTGCCGGGTGCGACCCGCGGATGTGCGCGCGCACCTCCGTCGCCAAAGGGGCCAGGACGGCACCCGGCAACGCGCGGGATCAGCGGAAGTCGGCGGCGTGGTCGGCCGCCCACTGCGCGAAGGTGCGGGCCGGGCGGCCGGTGACCTGCTCGACGGTCGGCAGGACCGGGTCCGGGCGGTCGACCGACTCGGCCCAGTAGCCGAGCAGCATGTCGACCACGTCCTCGGGCATGAACTCGGCCAGCTCCGCGCGTTCCTGCTCGGCGGTCACCGCCTCGAACGGGATGTCCCGGCCGATCGCCTCGCCGATGGTGCGCACCTGGTCGGCGATGGAGATCGCGGCCGGGCCGCTGAGCTCGTACTTCGCGCCGGCGTGGCCGTCTTCGAGCAGCGCGGTCGCGGCCACCGCGGCGATGTCGGCCTCGTGGACCGGCGCCTGCGTGGCGCCGCCGTGCGCCGAGCGGACCGCGGTCCCCGCCTGGATGGCGCCCGCCCAGATCAGCGAGTTGCCCGCGAATGCGCCCGGCCGGACAGCGGTGCATTCGATGCCGGAATCCTCCACCGCGCGTTCGACCGCGCGGTGCCAGGTGTGGCTATCGGCGTTGTGCGCGCGCTTGTTCTCCGCCGCCGCGGACGCCGACGACAGCACGACTATCCGCCGCACTCCGGCGCTTTTCGCCAATTCCGCGAAATCCGCCGCGCCGTCGTGCGGGAAGAGGTACGCGCGCTCGACGCCGTCCAGCGCCGCCGCCAGCGTCCCCGGCTCACCGAGGTCCCCGCGGACCACCTCCACATCCGGGGAAAACCCTGCGGTGCCGGGATTCCTGGTCATGATCCGCACCCGTTCGCCCGCGCCGCGCAGGTGCTCGACGACGTGCCTGCCGACGCTGCCGGTCGCACCGGTCACCAGAAAGGTCATGGCTGCTCCACGTGGTTTGCGTGCCCGTTCGGCACAAATAGAATCCACTTCTCGGTGGCGCACGCAAACTACACCACGAATCGCCAATGGGGGAAATTTGACAGATCCCGGAATTGCTGCTCTGTGACAATATCTATTCGATCGGATAGTGCTATTCGTCTTTGTCAAGTGAATTGGAGCGGAAATGGGGCATCGAGCTGGAGTGAACGGCCTGTTCGTGCCGTCTAATGGCGTGAACAGGCCGTTCACCGCAAACCGTCAGCCCCGTTCGAGGCTGCGGCCGGCCCGGCTACGCGCCTCGGCCGGGCCCGGTGCCGCGACGGCCTGCCGGGCGGCCTCCTGCCAGTCGGGCAGGCTGCGTTCGGCCAGCGTGGCGCCCACGGTCGCCAGCGCTGCGGCCGTCATCGACAAGCTGCTGACGCCGAGGCCGACCAGCACGCCGGCCAGCAGCGGGTCCGCCGCCGCTTCGCCGCACACGCCGACCGGCTTGCCGCGCTCCCGGCCCGCCCGGCCGAGCCCGGCGATCAGGCGCAACAACGCCGGCTGCCACGGGTCGTTCAAGGCGGCCAGCGCGCCGGTCATGCGGTCCGCCGCGCACGTGTACTGCGCCAGGTCGTTGGTTCCGATGCTGACGAAGTCCACGACGTCCAGGATCTCGTCGGCGCAGAGCGCGGCGGCGGGCGTTTCGACCATGACGCCGACCCGCTCGACGCCCGCGCCCCGGGCGCGCTCGGCGAACCACGCCGCCTCGCCCGCGGTCGCGACCATCGGCGCCATCACCGACACCACCGCCCCGGTTTCGGCGGCCGCGGCGACGATGGCGGTGAGCTGCCGGTCCAGCAGCTCGGGCCGGTCGAAGGCGACCCGGAGGCCCCGCACCCCGAGCGCGGGGTTGGGTTCGCCGGCGATGTCGAGGAACGGCAAGGGTTTGTCCGCCCCGGCGTCCAGGGTGCGAACCACGACCGGCTTGCCCGCGAACGGCCGCAGCGCGGCGGCGTACGCCTGCCGCTGGGTTTCGGCGTCGGGTTCGACCGCGGCGTCCAGGAAGCAGAACTCGGTGCGGAACAGGCCCGATCCTTCGGCGCCCGCCTCGGCGCCGGCCCGGGCGTCGGCGGCGGAACCGATGTTGGCCAGGAGCTTGACCAGGTGCCCGTCGGCGGTGCTGCCGGAGCCGTTCCACCGCTTGCCGGCGCGGTCGGCCGACTGGGGCGCGACGGCGTGCTCCAACAAGTCGACGGTGCCCGCCGCGCCGTCCACGCGCGCCCCCGCCGCCGTCACCGCGAGCACGCCGCGCACGGCGACCACGGCCGGAATTCCCAGTGCCCGCGAAAGAATCGCGGTGTGGCTGGTCGGGCCGCCCTCCTCGGTCACCAGTGCCAGCACGAGGCCGGGATCGAGATCGGCGGTGTCGGCCGGGGCCAGATCGCGGGCCACCAGCACCGCCGGACCGGTCAGCTCGGGCACGCCCGGCGGGGCGGTGCCGGTGAGCTCGGCGACCAGCCGGTCGCGGACGTCGTGCACGTCCCGCACCCGCTCGGCGAGGTATCCGCCGGAGGCCGCCAGCAGCTCCGCGAACTCCCCGGCCGCCTCGAACACCGCGCGCGGCGCGGGCAGGCCCCGCTGCGCGACCGCCTTCTCGGCGTTGCCGAGCAGCGCCGGGTCGGCGGCCATCGCGGCGGTCATCTCCAGCACCGCCCGCGCTTCGCCCGTCGCGGCCTCCGACCGGGCGAGCAGTCGCTGCGCCACCGCTTCTGCGGCCGGGCGGATCCGCGCCGCCTCGGCCGCCGGATCGGCAGGCGCCGGACCGGGCGCCGGATCGGGCAACCGGTCATGAACCCACAGGACCGGGCCTGCCGCCTCGCCGGGGCTGACCCCGACCCCCTGCAGCGTGGACATCGGCCACTCCCATCGTGCTGGAGGTTTCCCTCGCGTTCTCGAAGCCTTGACAATATGGCAACAAGAGGCACAATCAGGCAACACCAAACATTAACCGGAGGACAACGGGCATGTACGGGGCGGAGCGCCAGCAGCTCCTGGCGCAGCGGGCACGACGCGACGGGCGCATCGACGTCACGGCCGCGGCGGCCGAGTTCGAGGTGGCACCCGAGACCATTCGTCGCGACCTCGCCGCGCTCGAACGCCAAGGCATGGTGCGGCGCGTCTACGGCGGCGCGATCCCGGTCGAGCGGCTCGACTTCGAACCCGGCGTCTCGCTGCGCGACCAGACCAACGCGGGGGAGAAGGAACGCATCGCGCGGGCGGCGCTGGACCGCGTGCCCAGCCGCGGCACGGTGCTGTTCGACGCGGGCACCACGACCGCGCGGCTGGCCGGCCTGCTGCCCGCCGACCGCGAGCTCACCGTCGTCACCAACTCGCTGCCGGTGGCCAACCAGCTCGCCACCCGCAACAACTACAACCTGCACCTGCTCGGCGGCCGGATCCGCGGCACCACGCTGGCGACGGTGGAGTCCTGGGCGCTCGACGTGCTGCGCGGCCTGACCATCGACGTCGGCTTCTTCGGCACCAACGGCTTCTCGGCCGCCCGCGGCTGCACCACCCCGCATCCGGCGGAATCCGCGGTCAAGGCGGCGATGGTGCGCGCCTGCCGCAAGCGGGTGCTGCTGGCCGACCACAGCAAGTACGGCGACGACCAGTTCAGCCGGTTCGCCGAGCTGTCCGAGATCGACGTCGTGGTGACCGACGAGGGCCTCGACGAGGCGGCGCTCGACGAGCTGAAGCAGATCGAAGCGGAAGTGGTGCTGGCGTGATCGTGACCGTGACGCCGAACCCGAGCCTGGACCGCACGGTCCAGGTGGACCGGCTGGTGCCCGGTGCGGTGCACCGCACCCTCCGGACGCGCCTGGACCCGGGCGGCAAGGGCGTGAACGTGGCCCGCGCGCTGGCCGCGGCGGAGGTGCCGACGCTGGCCGTGCTGCCCTCCGGCGGCGCGGTGGGCGCGCAGCTGGCCGAGCTGCTGGCGCCGGAGGCGGTGCCGGTGGTGGAGGTGCCGATGCAGGCCCCGACCCGCAGCAACATCGCGGTGGTGGAAGCCGACGGCACCACGAGCAAGTTCAACGAGCCCGGCCCGGAACTCACGCCGGCCGAGGTCGGGGCGCTGGAGCGCGCCGCCGCCGAGCAGGCCGGCCGGGCGGACTGGGTGGTGACCTGCGGCAGCCTGCCCGCCGGTTGCCCGGACGACCTGCACGCCCGGATCGCCGCCGCCGCGCGCGGCGCCGGGGCGCGAGTCGCCGTCGACACCTCGGGACATCCCCTCGAACTGGCCTGTCAGGCCGCGCCTGACCTGGTCAAACCCAATCTCGTCGAACTCGAGGAGCTGGCCGGTGGCCCGCTGCGCGACCTCGGCGACGTGCTGGACGTCGCGCACCGGCTGCGGGCCGGCGGCGTGGCGACCGTGCTGGTGAGCCTCGGGCAGCTGGGTGCGGTGCTGGTCGCGGAGACCGGCACCTGGCATGCCACGAGCACCGCGACCGAGGTGCGCAGCACCGTCGGCGCGGGCGACGCGATGCTCGCCGGATTCCTGCGGGCGGGCGGCATCGGGCCGGTCGCCCTGCGCACCGCCGTCGCCTACGGGACGGCGGCGGTCGGGCTGGCGGGCAGCCGGATGCCCGGGCCGGACGACGTCCACCCGCTGCGGGTGCGGATGGATGCAGTGGACAAGACAGTGAGCCTCAGCGGAGTGGCGGCATGACTACTGAACTGATCACCTCGGACCTCGTCGAACTGGACCTGGCGGGCACCGACCGGCGGGCCGTCGTGCGCGACCTCGCCGAGCGGCTCGTCGCCGCCGGCCGCGTCACGGACATCGACCGGTTCCTGACCGACATCGAAGCCCGCGAACAGCAGATGCCGACCGGGCTGGAGGGCGGCATCGGCATCCCGCACTGCCGCTCGTCGGCGGTGACCGCGCCGACGCTGGCCTTCGGCCGCAGCGCCGCCGGCGTCGACTTCGGCGCCGAAGACGGCCCGGCGAAGCTGATCTTCCTCATCGCCGCGCCGGAAGGCGGCGGCTCCGACCACATGACCGTGCTCGCCGCGCTGGCCCGGCGCCTGGTGCGCGCCGAGTTCAAGCAGACGCTGCTGGACGCCACCGACGCGGCCGAGCTCGCGAAGTACGTGCGCGAGGAGGTCGCGCCGTGAAGTACGTAGCCGTCACCGCCTGCCCGACCGGCATCGCGCACACCTACATGGCGGCCGAGGCCCTGGAGCAGGCCGCCAAGGCCGCCGGGGACGAGATGCTGGTCGAGACCCAGGGCTCGGCGGGCTCGACGCCGCTGGCGGCGGCGGACATCGCCGCGGCCGACGCGGTGATCTTCGCCGCCGACGTGGGGGTCCGGGACCGGGAGCGCTTCGCGGGCAAGCCGGTCGTCGAGGTCTCCGTGAAGCAGGCCATCAACGACGCGGCGGGCCTGCTGACCCAGGCCGCCGACGCCGCACAGCAGGAACCGGCCGCCGAGCCGGAAGCCGCTGCCGCCGAGCCGGAACTGGCCAGCAAGGTCGTCGCGGGCGCCGGTTTCGGCACCCGGCTGCGGCAGTGGCTGATGACCGGCGTGAGCTACATGATCCCGTTCGTGGCCGCCGGCGGTCTGCTGATCGCGCTGAGCTTCGCGCTCGGCGGCTACCAGATCACCGACGCGCCGCCGGTCACCGAGGTCTTCGACCCGGCGAGCCTGCTCAGCTGGGCGGCGCTGGCGAACCAGATCGGCACGACGGCGTTCGAGTTCCTGGTGCCGGTGCTGGCCGGGTTCATCGCCTTCGCCATCGCCGACCGGCCCGCGATCGCCCCCGGCTTCGTCGGCGGCGCGGTGGCCGTGACCGTCGGCGCGGGCTTCCTCGGCGGCCTCGTCGCCGGCCTGCTGGCCGGTGCCGTGATCGCCGGGCTGAAGCAGGTGAAGGTGCCGCGCGGGATCGCCGGGATCATGCCGGTGGTGGTGTTGCCGCTGCTGGGCTCGCTGGTGGTCGGCGGGCTGATGTTCGTGGTGCTCGGCAAGCCGATCGCGCTGGCCATGACGGCGCTCACCGGCTGGCTCACCGGCCTGTCCGGCGCCAACGCGGCGCTGCTGGGCGCCCTGCTCGGCGCGATGATCGCCTTCGACATGGGCGGGCCGATCAACAAGGTCGCCTACACCTTCGCCGTCGGCGGCCTGAGCATCGGCACGACGGCGTCGCTGGAGATCATGGCCGCCGTGATGGCCGCGGGCATGGTCCCGCCGCTGTCGCTGGCCCTTGCCTCGGCGGTGCGCGGCAAGCTGTTCAGCCCGGCCGAGCGGGCCAGCGGCCGCGCCGCCTGGCTGCTCGGCGCGTCGTTCATCACCGAGGGCGCGATCCCGTTCGCGGCGGGCGACCCGCTGCGGGTGATCCCGTCCATCGTGCTCGGCTCGGCGACCACGGGCGCGCTGTCGATGACCTTCGGCGCCACGCTGCGCGCCCCGCACGGCGGGATCTTCGTGACGCCGCTGGTGGGCAATCCGCTGATGTACCTGGCCGCGATCGTCATCGGCGTCGTGGTCGCGGCGGCGGCGGTGCTTTTCGCCAAGCAGCTCGGCCGCCGGGACGCCGAAGAACCCGCTCCCGAGGCCGCGTCCGCCGTCCCGGCCTGACCCCTGTCGTGAGCGGTTTTGGTCGCCATAGCAGCCATTTCCGCTCACGACCGCGAACCAACCCCGGATCCGGAGAGGAACCGCAATGCAACGTCGAGTCCGCATCGCCGCCTCGGTCGGCCTGCACGCCCGTCCCGCCGCGCTGCTCGCCAAGGCCGCGGCGGCGCAGGCCACGCCCGTCACGATCGCCAAGGTCGTCGACGGCGTGGCCGGTGACCCGGTCGACGCGAGCAGCATGCTCGGCCTGATGTCGCTGGGCGCCCAGCACGGCGAGGAAGTCGAGCTCTCGGGCGACGAGACAGCCCTGGACGAGCTCGTCGCCCTGCTCGAACAGGACCTGGACAAGGCCCCGGCCTGAGGCGCCGGCTTCCGCCGCTCACGACCCCGTTTCGTGCCAGTTTCAATTGAGCCTTCTTAATCCTGGTCGGCCCGCAGCCGCGGACCGCAAAGCCGCACGTCGATGAGGTGTCGCATGCGCCGCAGGCGCATAGCCCACCTACGGCACCGGCACCGCCGCGGGTTCTCAGCGTTCGCCTGGCGAGGACGGCCCCTCCGCCGTGTATTGGCATACATCAGAGGGGCACCCACAGTCCAGGCGAACGCTGAGGTTCCGCTACCGCACCGCCACCCAAAACGAGTTGGAAAAACCTCATTGAAACTGGGGACTGACGTGCCGGGCGCCGATCGGCCGGGGCTCCCGCCGGTGGCGTGAACTGGACCGGCCGGGCGTCGGGTCGCCGCCCCGGGATTAGGCTTGGGAGCTATGGCCACCGTCTCGATCAAGCAGGATCCATCCGTGCTCGCGGCCCGCCTCACCAAGGCCGCCGAAACCGCAGCCGCGGCGAAACTCGACGCGCTGCTGATCTCGCCCGGTTCCGATCTGCGCTACCTCCTCGGCGCGGGCGGTGAGTCGCACGAGCGGCTGACCTGCCTGGTGCTCCCGGCCGACGGCCGGCCCGCGCTGGTCGTGCCGAAGCTGGAGGAGCCCGGCTTCGCCGGCATCCCGCTGGCGGAGCTCGGCATCGAGGTCGTGACCTGGATCGACGGTCAGGACCCGCATGCGATGGTGGCCGACCTGGCCCGTCGCGGCGGCGCGCCGTCCCGGCTGGCCGTCGCCGACGTGATGCCCGCGCTGCACACCATCCCGCTGCGCGCCGCCCTGCCCGACGCCGAGCAGGTGCTGGCCGGGGCCGTGCTGCGCGAGCTCCGGATGCGCAAGGACGCCGCCGAGATCGAGGCGCTGCGCAAGGCCGGGGCCGCCATCGACCGGGTGCACGCCCGGATGGCGGAGTTCCTCAAGGCGGGCCGGACCGAGGCCGAGGTCGGGGCGGACATCTCCGCCGCGATCATCGAAGAGGGCCACACCGAGGTGGCGTTCGTCATCGTCGGCTCGGGGCCGAACGGCGCCAGCCCGCACCACGACGTGTCGGACCGGGTGATCGAGCGCGGCGACGTGGTCGTCGTCGACATCGGCGGCCCGATCGCGGAGGGCTACAACTCCGACTGCACCCGCACCTACAGCGTGGGCGAGCCCGCCCAGGCGGACGTCCGCGAGACCTACGCCGTGCTGGAGGCCGCGCAGCGCGCCGCCGTCGAGGCGGTGCGGCCGGGCGCGACCGCCGAGTCGATCGACGCCGCGGCCCGCGAGCCGATCGCCGCCGCCGGGTTCGGCGAGTACTTCGTGCACCGCACCGGGCACGGCATCGGCCTGGACGTGCACGAGGAGCCCTACATCGTCGGCGGCAACGCCGCGCCGCTGGAGCCGGGCATCGCCTTCAGCGTCGAGCCGGGCATCTACCTGCCGGGTCGCTGGGGCGCGCGTATCGAGGACATCGTCATCGTCACCGAGGACGGCGTGGAGAGCGTGAACAACCAGCCGCACGAGTTGGTGGTGCTGCCGGCGTGAGCGAAAGATCCGCAACCCCGGGCGGGCTGGAGGCCACCGACCGCGCCATCCTGCGCGAGCTGGCGCGGGACGGCCGGTGCAGCTTCACCGACTTGGCCGAGCGCGTCGGGCTGAGCGTTTCCGCGGTGCACCAACGGGTTCGCCGGCTGGAGCAGCGCGGCGCCCTGCAGGGCTACACGGCCAAAGTGGACGGTGACCAGATCGGGTTGCCGCTGACCGCGTTCATCTCGCTGACGCCGATCGACCCGGCCGCGCCGGACGACTACCCGCAGCGCCTGGAGCACCTGCCGGAGATCGAGTCGTGCTACTCGGTGGCGGGCGACGAGTCCTACATCCTGCAGGTGCGGGTGACCTCGCCGCTGGGGCTGGAAGAACTGCTGCGGCAGATCCGGGAGGCCGCGAAGGTGTCGACCCGGACGACGGTGGTCCTGTCGACCCCGTTCGAGCACCGCCCCCCGGCGATCTGACGGCCACGAACCCGAAAGGTCGAGTGGGAGCGCCCGATTTTGCCTAAAATTGGGCGTTTCCCATCGCGGTCCTGGACATCAGTGCCTTGGTGGCTTCCCGATTTTGCCTAAAATCGGGCCGGGCCGACCCGGGCCGGGATCAGGGGTGGGCTTGGGCGGCGGCGTGCTCCGGGATCGCGCGGAGGTTGCCGCGCTCGTCCGGTAAGCACAGCGCCGCCGGGTCTTCCGCGGCCATGAATTCGCCGAGGCAGCGGCCCAGCTGGGCGTGCCCGGCGGCGTTGGCGTGGAAGGATTCCTGCATCGCGTGCGCCGCGCGCTGTTCGTCCTGCAGGCTCGCCCAGTCGACCGTCAGCCTCGTGAACCACTCGCCGTCCGCGGTCCTCGGGTTGCCCGTGCACGCCTCGTGCCCGATGCCCGCCCGCGATAGGTCCAGGAACCGGGCGTTCGCCTGCCGCGCGACGTCTTGCAGGCCGGCGGACAGCTGCGGCACCCCGGTGTCCCGGATCCACTCCAGGTCACCGGTCAGGAACGGGCAGCCGGACAGGTCCTGCAGCTCGGGCTTGACGCCGGGGCCCACCGGCGAGGCGTAGGACTGCACGATCAGCGAGTAGCTGCTCGGCGTGTAGCCGGCGCTGTCCATCGCCGCTCGGATGTCGTTCAGCGCGCCCAGCACCTTCGGCTTCATCCGCTCCACCCGCTGCGGCCACGCGGTGCGCATCGACGCCGCGCACCCCTCCGGCGCCTGCCGCACCCAGGCCTCCACGCACTGGTTGACGACGTCGGTGAAGCCCGGGTCGTCGTTGGCGCCGATCTGCACCACGACGTCCGTGATCCGGTACTGCTGCGCCAAATCCGCCAGCCTTCGGGACTGGGAGCCTTCGGCGTGGCCGGGTTCCGGGTCCGCGCCGACCAGGTCGGTCCGCGCGCCGGAGCAGGCCAGGTTGATGCGGGTCACCTCCGGCGGGAGCTGGAGCTGGTTGACCGGCGCGGCCGCCGACCGGTGGCACCAGTTATCCCGCTCGCCGTTGGTCCCCGCCTCGTACCGGCCGCCGCCCTCGCCGGACAGCGTGCTGTCGCCGAGGGTCACGACCGCGGCCGGGAGCTGCTTGGGTTGCAGCGGCAGTCCGGGCAGGTACTGGTCGCTGGTCAACACCGCGAGGGCCAGCACGGTGCTGACCAGCAGGAGGATTGTTGCTTTCGACTTGTGCGCCCGCATCAGGTGGAAGTCTATGGGGCCGAGGACCGGGGGCGTTCATCACCTCTGCGGGTTTTGGGAGCATTTGCGGGGCCTCGTTCGTTGAACCTGGTGACTGCCACCGACAGGAGGTCTCCGCGCCGTGCCGATCCTCGTTCTTCTCCTCGTCGCCTGTGTGGTCGAAATCGCCGTGCTGGTCGCCATCGGCCAGGCCATCGGGGTGCTGCCCACCGTTGGCCTGCTGATCGCCGCCGCCGTGCTCGGGACCTGGCTGGTGCGCTGGCAGGGCCGCCGCACCCTGCAGGAGTTCCGCGAAGCCGCGCGCCAGCGCAGGCCCCCGGAGAAGGAGCTCTCCGACGGCGTGCTCATCGCCGCCGCCGGGATCCTGATCATCATGCCCGGTTTCATCAGCGACATCGCCGGGCTGCTGTGCCTGTTCCCGCCGACCCGCGCCCTGCTGCGCAACCGGATGCTGCGCGCGGCGGAGCGGCGGTCGAAGGCGATGCAGGACCAGATGTGGCTGCACACCCAGCAGGCCTACCGCAGGCAGGGCGCGACCGCGCCCGGCGAGGACGTCATCGACGGCGAGGTGGTGTCGGTCACCGAGGACGACGAGCCGACCGCGACCGGGCCGGAGTTGCTGCCGCCACAACGATCTGCGCAGGCAGAACGGCCGGACGGCAGCCCGCGCAGGTGATCGGGTCGGCGTGCCGTCGGCGGGTCCCGGGCGGCGGGTAAGCTCGCCAGAACGATCGCGGCCGGGTTCGCCGGGGGCGTGCGACGACCCGCTTCGCCGATCTCGACCTGCGCAGTTGGAAACCCGGAACGGGGAAGCACGAAGGACATGTCCGAGACCACGTTGTTGCTCGGCGGGCGGATCCACTCGCCCGCCGACGCCGGTGCCACCGCGATGGCCGTGACCGATGGCACCATCGCGTGGGTCGGCGCCGACGAGGTCGGCCGTGCGCTGCATCCCGACGCCGAGGTCATCGACCTCGAAGGCGCGTTCGTGGCGCCTGCCTTCGTCGACGCGCACGTGCACGCGACCTCCACCGGCCTGCTGCTCAACGGCCTCGACCTGACCGGGTGCGCGTCGCTGACGGAATTCCTGCACGCACTGCGGGATCACGTCGCCGAGTACCCGGGCACGCTGGTGTGGGGCCACGGCTGGGACGAGACGTGGTGGCCGGAGCGACGGCCCCCGACCCGCGACGAGATCGACCGCGCCGCGGCGGGCGCGCCGGTGTACCTGTCCCGGATAGACGTGCACTCCGCCCTGGTGTCCACGACGCTGGTGGACCGGGCGCCGCTGACCCGCGATGCCGAAGGCTGGAGCGAGCACGGTCCGTTGACGCGCGTTGCGCACCACCACGTGCGCCGCGCCGCGCGGGAGGCTCTCGGTGCCGTGCAGCGCAAGGAAGCGCAGCTGGCCTTCCTGCAGCACGCGGCCTCGCAGGGCGTTGCGTGCGTGCACGAATGCGGCGGGCCGGACATCTCCGGGGCCGATGACCTGGCCGACCTGCTGGCGCTTTCCGCGCAGGGCGGGGTGCCCGAGGTCGTCGGCTACTGGGGCGAGCTGGGCGCCGTGGAGCGGGCCCGCGAGCTCGGCGTCCGCGGCCTGGCCGGTGACCTGTTCGTCGACGGCGCGGTCGGTTCGCGCACCGCGGCGCTGCGCGAGCCCTACGCGGACGACCGGACGACGGCGGGCGTGCTCTACCTCGACGCGCACGCGGTGGCCGAGCACCTGGTGGAGTGCACGCGGGCCGGGATCCAGGCCGGGTTCCACGTGATCGGCGACGCCGGGGTGGCCGAGGTCTGCGACGGTTTCCGCAAGGCGGCGGAGATCGTGGGCGCGCCCGCGCTGGCGAGCCTGCGCCACCGGCTGGAACACCTGGAGATGGTCGACGAGCAGCAGGCCGCGGAACTGGGCAGGTTCGGCGTCGTGGCGTCCGTCCAGCCGTCCTTCGACGCCGCTTGGGGCGGTCCCGGCGACATGTACGCGCGGCGCCTCGGCGTCGAGCGCGGCACCCGGCTCAACCCGTTCTCGAAGCTCGCCGCCAACGGCGTGCTGCTGGCGTTCGGCTCGGACGCGCCGGTGACGCCGGTCGATCCGTGGCGCGCGGTGCAGGCGGCGGTGCACCATCGCACCGCCGGTTTCGGCATCTCGCCGCGGGCGGCGTTCACGGCGCACACCCGGGGCGGCTGGCGGGCCGCCGGCGTCGACGACGGCATCACGGGCACGTTGCTGCCCGGCGCGCCCGCGACCTACGCGGTGTGGGATGCCGGGGAACTCGTTGTGGCGGCGCCGGATTCGCGCGTGCAGCGGTGGTCCACCGATCCGCGAGCGGGAGTGCCGGGCCTGCCCGACCTCTCCCCGGGCGCGCCGCAGCCGCGCTGCCTGCGCACGGTCCTGCGCGGCGAAACCATCTACACCCGGACCTCCGAGGACGACGAACTCGTCTGATCGCGCGAGGCGCACGTGCCTCGCCGTGGGCTCGGAGAGCGGCGATTTCGCGCGAAATCGCCACCTGATCCCGAGCCGTGGCTCCCGGCGCGCGGGCCGTTCGGCGTAGCGGGTTCGGGCTGGTGGCCGATGAGGTTTCCGGCGGTGTTGTGCTTCCGTGGAATGGAGGTGCTCCGCGCCGTCGGGAGGTGCGCCGGTGATCGCCCATGCGCTCAAAAGGCAGCTGCAGTCCGCTATTTCCCGCACCGAACGGCTCGCGTCCCCGGTCCGGCCGCTCGCCGCGCCGCCGCCCGGCTCGGGGCTGAAGCCGGTGCTCGGCGACTACGGGTTGCCCGTCATCGGGCACACCATCAGCGTCCTGACCGATCTGCTGGAGGCCTCGCGCCGCCGCTACGCGGAGTTCGGGCCGGTGTCGTGGGGCGGGATGCTCGGCACCGAGGTCGTCACCGTGATGGGGCCGGACGCGGTCGAGATCGTGGCGGCCAACCGCGAGAAGGCGTTCGGCAACGAGGGTTTCTACGACTACCTGATCGGCCCGTTCTTCCGCCGCGGCGTCATGCTCATGGACTTCGAGGAGCACCTGCACCACCGCCGGATCATGCAGCAGGCGTTCACCCGCGAACGCCTCGCCGACTACCTCGGCGCGATGACGCCGGCCATCGGGCGCGGCCTGGCGCGGTGGCGGCCGGGCGACCGGTTCCCGGTGTACACCGCGGCGAAGCGGCTCACGCTGGACCTGGCCACCGAGGTGTTCGTCGGCGAACGCCCCGGCGCCGAAGCGGACCGGACCGCAGAGGCGTTCGTGGCGGCCGTGCACGGCGGTCAGGCGATCGTGCGCGCCGGCGTGCCGGGTGGCACCTGGGCGCGCGGGCTGCGCGGGCGGCGGCTGCTGGAGGACTACTTCCGGGAGCGCATCCCCGCCAAGCGCGCGGGCACGGGCAGCGACCTGTTCAGCGTGCTGTGCCGGGCCGAGACCGACGACGGCGAGCGGTACTCCGACGACGACGTCGTCAACCACATGATCTTCGTGCTGATGGCGGCGCACGACACCAGCACGATCACGCTCGCGATGGCGGCCTACTACCTCGGCAGGCATCCCGAGTGGCAGGAGCGGCTTCGCGCCGAGGCCCGCGCGCTGGGGAAGCCGGCCATCGACCGGCCCGATCCGGACGGGCTTCCGCTGCTGGACATGGTGCTGAAGGAGGTCATGCGGCTCAACGCCCCGGTGGGCGGGCTGTTCCGGCAGGCGGTCGCGGACACCGAGATCCTCGGCCACTACATCCCGGCGGGCACCAGGGTGGTCGCCCAGCTGTACGCGACGCAGCGGATGCCGCAGTGGTGGCCCGCGCCGGACGAGTTCGATCCCGAGCGCTTCGCCGGGCACCGCCGGGAGGACAAGGTGCACCGCTACGCGTGGGCGCCGTTCGGCGGCGGCGTGCACAAGTGCATCGGGATGCACTTCGGCGGCATGGAGCTCAAGGCGATCATGCACCAGCTGCTGCTGCGGTTCCGGTGGACCGTCCCGGCCGGTTACGAGCCGCGGATGCGCTACGGGACCGGCCCGATGCCGACCGACGGCCTGCCGATCCGCCTGCAACGCATCTCGTGATCCGCGAGGCCCGGGTTCGCCGGGCCCCGCGGAAGCGGTCATGCGTTCAGCGGCCTGCCCAGGGCCGCCAGAACCGATTCGTGCACTGCCTCCGACAGGGTCGGGTGCGCGAAGACGACCTCGGCGAGATCATCGGCAGTGGCCTCCAGGGAACGTGCGATCCCGAAGCCCTGGACCAGTTCCGTGACGTCCGGGCCGACCAGGTGCGCGCCCAGCAGCTCGCCGGTCGCGGCGTCGAAGATGGTCTTGACGAAGCCGTCCGCCTCGCCGATGGCCATCGCCTTGCCGGATGCTTGCAGGTCGAACCGGCCGATCCGCAACGGCCGCCCGGACACCCGAGCCTGCGCTTCGGTCAGGCCGAGGCGGGCGACCTGCGGCCGCGCGTAGGTGCAACCGGGAATGTGGCTCGGATCCAGCGGTTTCACGTGCTCGACCCCGGCGAGCCGCTCGACGCACACCACGCCTTCGTGGCTCGCCTTGTGGGCGAGGCACGGCGCGCCCGCCACGTCCCCGATCGCGTAGACGCCGAACACGTTGGTCCGGCACCACTGGTCGGTGCGGACGAATCCGCTTTCCACCTCGACCCCGAGCTCTTCGAGCCCGAGCCCGGCCACGTTGCCCTCGACGCCCGCCGCGACCAGGACGCGCTCGGCGGTGAGCCGCTGCGCCGTGCCGTCGGCGAGGTTCAGCGTCGCGGTCACGTGATCGGCCGCCGCGGCGACCTCGGACACCGATGCGCCGGTGTGCACCCGGATGTCGCGCTTCTCGAACTTCTTGCGCACGTGCTCGGCGACCGCGGTGTCCTCGGCGGGCATGACCTGCGGCGCCATCTCGACGAGCGTCACCTCGCTGCCGAGATCGTTGTAGAGGCTGGCGAATTCGACCCCGATCGCGCCGGATCCGATGACCAGCAAGGACTTCGGCACCTCGGCGGGGACCAGCGCCTCGAAATACGTCCAGACCCGGTCCCCGTCGGGCACCACACCGGGCAGCGAGCGGGGTCGCGCGCCGGTCGCCAGGATCACGTGATCGGCGCGCAGCGTCGTCACCTGCTCCCCTGTGACCTCGACGACGCCCTTGCCTGCCAACCGGGCGGACCCGGTGAAGACGTCCACGCCGTTCTTGCGCATCAGGTATTCGACGCCGCCGGCGAGGCGGTCGGAAACCGAGCGGCTGAACGCCACCAGCTGCGCCATCTCGAACTCCACGCCGCTCGCGCTGAAGCCCAGCGGCCGCAGGTTCGCCAGCGTGTGGGCGACGTCCGCGCCGTGCAGCAGCGCCTTCGTCGGGATACATCCCCAGTTCAGGCAGATGCCACCGAGCCGGTCCCGTTCGACGACGGCGGTGCGCAGCCCGAGCTGGGCGGCGCGGATGGCCGCGACGTAGCCGCCGGGCCCGCCGCCGATGACGAGCACGTCGTACTTCTCGCTCATCGTTCCTCCTAGACCAACATCAGGGCCGGTGATTCGACGAAGCGCTTGAGCTCCCGCAGGAACGTCGCGCCGAGGGCGCCGTCGATCACGCGGTGGTCGCAGGAAAGCGTCACAGTCAGCACCGTCCGCGGAACGATCTGTCCATCGTCGACGAACGGGCGCTGCTCGCCGGAACCGACCGCGAGGATCGCCGCCTGCGGGGGGTTGATGATCGCGTCGAACTCGCGCACCCCGAACATGCCCAGGTTGGAGACCGTGAAGGTGCCGCCCTGGAACTCTTCGGGCTTGAGCCGGCCGCTCTTGGCCTTGGTCACCAGGGAGTGCACCTCGCCGGAGATCTCGGCCAGGGACTTGGTGTCGGCCCCGCGCACGATGGGCGTGATGAGGCCCGAGGGCAGCGCCACCGCGACGGAGATGTCGGCGGCCGAATACCGCAGCACCGCCTGGGATTCCTCGTCGAACTGGACGTTGACGTCGGGGACCTTGCGCAGGGCGGCCGCGCACGCCTTGACGACGAAGTCGTTCACCGAGAGCTTGACCGCCGGCACCGTGGCGTTGATCTGCTTCCGGAGGGCGAGCAGGGCGTCGATCTCCAGGTCTGCGGTCAGCCGGAAGTGCGGGGAGTTCTGCTTCGAGGCCTGCAGCCGTCGGCCGATGGCCCGGCGCATCGAATCGAGCGGCATGGTCTCGAATTCCGGTGTCGCCGCCGTTTCGCGGACCTCGGGTCCGGCCGTGGGAAGGAACTTCCGCTCCGCCTCGCGGACGTCCGCGACGCACACCCGGCCGCGCGCGCCGGTGGCCCGGCAGTCGTGCAGGTTGATGCCAAGGCTAGCCGCGAGCCGCCGCGCCACCGGCGTGGCGTTGACGTCGCGGTCGTCCTGCGTGGACCGTGCTGGAGTGCCGTTGCGCTGCGGTGCCGGAGGTTCGGCGACTGCGCCGCCTGCCGCGCGGATGGCGTCGTGGATGTCGGCGACCGAAACCCGTCCGGTGCGGCCGGTGCCGGGTACCTTGCCGAGGTCGACCTGGAGTTCCGTCGCGAGCTTGAGCGCGCGCGGCGTCGCGAAGACGTCGCCGCTCGTCGAGCCCGCAAGCGACGCCGGGACGACCGTCGCACCGGGCGGCGATGCGGCGGCAGCCGGTGCCGAAGCCGGTGCTGCAGCCGGCACCATGACCGGTGCTGCGGCTGGTGCTGCGGCTGGCGGAACATCCTTCGCCGCAGCGGTTTCCGCCGCAGGAGATCCCTTCGCCGCCAGGAACTCCTCGATCGCCGAGTCCGGGACGTCGGCGTCCGCCGACACCGCCATCGCGGCTCCCACCGGGAGCGTCTCGCCCGGCTTCGCGAGGATCCGGCGCAGCACGCCGTCGAAGGGCGCCTCCATCTCGTTGGTGATCTTGCTGGTCTCCACCTCGCAGATGGGGTCGCCCTTGCGGAACCCGGCGCCCTCGTCGACCAGCCACTTCGTGATGGTGCCCTCCTCCATGGAGAGGCCCCACTTCGGCACTTCGATCACGTTGATGTCGCTCATGATCAGCTCGCCACCAGCCTGCGGATCGCGGTTTCGATGCGGGCCGTATCCGGCAACCAGGCCTTCTCCAGCTTGGGGGAGAAGGGAACCGGCGTGTGCGGCGGCGTCACCAGCTCGACAGGAGCCCGCAGAGAGTCGAACGCCTTGGTCGCGATGAGCGCCGCCACGTCGTGGCCGAAACCGCAGCGCGCCGCCGACTCGTCCACGACGACCACCCGGCCGGTGGCGGCCACCGATTCGAGGATGCCCTCCTCGTCCAGCGGTGAGACGGTGCGCGGGTCGACGACCTCGACCGAGATGCCTTCCGCGGCCAGCCGGTCGGCCGCGTCGTTGGCGGCGTTGACCATGGCGGACAGGGCGATCACCGTCACGTCCGTGCCCTGCCGGGTGTAGTTGGCCACCCCGAACGGGATCGCGTAGGGCTCGTCCGGCACCTCGGCCGTCGTGTCGTAGAGGGTCTTGTGCTCGCAGAACACCACCGGGTCGTCGTCGCGGATGGCCTGGACCAGCAATCCCTTGGCGTCGTAGGCGTTCGACGGCGCCACGACCTTCAGGCCGGGCACGGCGGCGAACACGTTGTACGGCGACTGCGAGTGCTGGGCGGCCGCGGAGAACCCGGCGCCGATCATGCCGCGCATCACCATCGGTGTGCGGGCCTTGCCGCCGAACATGTACCGGAACTTGGCCGCCTGGTTGTAGAGCGCGTCGTAGCAGACCCCGAAGAAGTCCATGAACATCAGCTCCGCCACGGGCCGCAGGCCGGTCAGCGCTGCCCCGGCGGCCATGCCGATGATCGCGGACTCCGTGATCGGCGTGTCGATGACGCGCTCGGATCCGAACTGGGTCCACAGGCCCTTGGTGACGCCGAGGACGCCGCCGAACGCTTCGATCTTCTTGGTCTCCAGGTCCGGGTTGGTGCCGGCGTGGCCGCCGCGCAGGTCCTCGCCGATCTGCACGACGGTTTCGTCGCGCTCCATCTCCTGGCAGAGGGCGTCCTTCACGGCCTCGCGGTACGTCTTCTTCGACGTGGTCATCGTTGCCGGCCTTTCAGTACGAGACGTAGACGTCGGTGAGCAGGTTCTCGATCGGCGGGTACGCGGCGGCGCGGGCCCGGGCGACGGCGTCGCCGACGAGCTCCCGGGACTGCTCGTCGATGGCGTCGAGCTCCGTCGCGGTGACCTTCTTCGGGTCCGCTTTGTCGCGGAAGTTCTGCAGCGGATCCCGCGTCCGGCGCAGCTCCGCGACCTGCTCCGGCGTCCGGTACAGCTGCGCGTCGCCCTCGAAGTGGCCCCAGAACCGGTTCGCCCGGGCCTCGATGGTGGTCGGCCCGCCGCCGTCGCGGGCCCGCTCGGCGGCCTGGCGGGCGGCCTCGTGCACCTCGAAGAAGTCGGTGCCGTCGACCTTCACCGCGGGCATGCCGAACGCCGCCGCACGGGCGGCGATGTCCGGCGCGCCCACCGCGTAGTCGGTGCCGGTGGCCTCGCCGAACCCGTTGTTCTCGATGACGAAGATGATCGGCAGCCGCAGCACCACGGCCATGTTCATGGCCTCGAAGGCGGTGCCCTGGTTCGAGCCGCCGTCGCCGGTGAACGACGCGGCGATGCCGCCGTTGCGCAACGTCTTGGCACTCAGCGCGGCCCCGATCGCCAGCGACGGCGCGCCGCCGACGATCGCGTTGGCGCCGAGCATGCCGACCGACAGGTCGGCGATGTGCATCGATCCGCCCTTGCCGTGGCACAGGCCGTCGTCCTTGCCGAAGATCTCCGCCATCATCCCGCGGATGTCGCAGCCCTTGGCGATGCAGTGCCCGTGGCCGCGGTGCGTGGAGCCGATGTAGTCGGTGTCCCGCAGGTTCTCGCACACGCCCACGGCGATCGCCTCCTGCCCGGAGTACAGGTGGATGAACCCGGGGATGTCGCCGGTGGCGTTCTCCTCGTGCAGGCGGTCCTCGAACGCGCGGATCTCGGACATCCTTCGATAAGCGCGCAGCAGCTCTTGCTCGTTCAAGGCCATCTCGCTCCTCTTCCGCGTGCTGGTGGTCTGGTGACGCGAGGACCGGGCGGGTGGCCCGCCCGATCGGATCGCGCGGACCCGCCGTGGCCCTTGGGCTGCGAACATAAGCGGATCTCGGAAGCGCGGAACAGCGTTGCAGCGGGTTGCAATGCGGGATATCGAACCGTGGCAACGATCTCCTCGCCGGGTCACGTCCTCTGTGGATCGAAGATCGTCTCGACCGCACGCGGGTTCGGGGCCTCGACGAGGGATGCAACCCTGTGCAACCCTTGCGCACCCGCCCGGTCCGGTCGTCTCCTGTGGCGACGTGATGCGGGCGCGACAGCGTTGTTGCGCCGAGCGACAGGAGTTGGCCATGCGGACCCATCGCCTCGACGAGGCCGCGCTCCCGGTGGGCGCCGATCCGCGGCAGTACGCCCACGCGGTCGCCCGCGCCCACGATGCGGTCATCGGCGGCCGCCGCCCGGCGGCGCGGCCGCGGCAGCTGATCGTCGAGTCCTGGCGCCGCGCGCGCAACCAGGGCGTGAATCCGGACCACGGCGCCGACAGCCGGCCGGTGTCCGCAGGCGAGGTCGAGCGGCGCCGCGCCACTTGCGGCATCACCGATGACGCGCTGCTGGCGCTGCGCGGCGGGCTGGTCCCGGTGGCCGAAAGCGCCGGGCACATCGTGGTCATCGTCGACGTCGAGGGAAGGGTCCTGTGGCGGGACGGGCATCCTGGCGTGTTCCGCCGGGCCGACCGCCTCGGGTTCGTCGAGGGCGCGTGCTGGCTGGAGAACGCGGTGGGCACGAACGCCATCGGCACGGCCCTGGTCGAGGGCGTCCCGGTGCAGGTCCACTCGGCCGAGCACTACGTGCGCAGCCACCACGCGTGGACCTGCGCGGCCGCCCCGATCCGCGACCCGCGCGACGGGCGGCTGCTCGGCGCGGTGGACGTCAGCGGACCCGCCGACACCGTGCACCCGAGCACGTTGGCGCTGGTCCGCGCGGTGGCCGGGCTGGCGGAGGCGAAGTTGCGCGATGCGCACCGCACCCGCCTGGACCGGCTGCGCGCCGTGGCCGCGCCGCTGCTGGCGAAGATCGACGGGCAGGCCCTGGCGGTCGACCCGAACGGCTGGGTGGCCGCCTCGACCGGGCTGCCGCCGCTGGGCCGCATCGCGCTGCCGGATCGCCTGGACTCGCAGGAGGTGTGGCTGCCGGCGTTCGGCGTCTGCTCGTTCGAACCACTGCCGGAGGGCATCCTGCTGCGGCCGTGCGCGCCGGACGCGACATCGGTGGCCCGCGTCGTGGTCGACGTGCGCCGGCCGGGCCGGGCTGCCCTGACCGTGCACCGCAGCTCCGGGAACTGGACGTATCCGCTCAGCGGGCGCCACGCGCAGATCCTGCTCGACCTGGCGGAGAACCGGGCGGGCCGGAGCGCCGCCGAGCTCGCTGAGCAGCTGTTCGCCGACCGGACGCGGACGATCACGGTGCGCGCGGAGATGTCCCGGCTGCGCAAGAGGTTCGGCGATCTCCTGGACCACCGGCCGTACCGCTTCCTGGCGGAGCTGGACGTGACCGCGCTTCGCTGACCGGCACGCTCAGCAGGTGGGTTGCGTCGTGGGACTTGTAGTCTCGCCGGCATGAAGCGCACCTCCTTCGCACGCTGGCCGTGCTCGATCGCGCGGACGATGGATCTGCTGGGTGACTGGTGGACTCCGCTGGTGCTGCGCGAGGCGTTCTACGGGATCAAGCGGTTCGACGAGTTCCAGCAGGAACTGGGCATCGCCCGGAACACGCTCTCGGAGCGGTTGCGGCGGCTGGTGGACGAAGGGCTGCTGGAGAAGCGGCAGTACGACAGCTTCCCGGTGCGCTACGACTACGTGCTGACCGAGAAGGGGCGCGATTTCTTCGGCGTCCTCGCCGCGATGTCGCGGTGGGGCGACAAGTGGCTCGCGGGCGAGGAAGGCCCGCCGGTGACCATGCACCACGACCGCTGCGGCCACGACTGCCACGCCGAAGTGGTGTGCTCGGCGTGCGGCGAGCAGTTGAAGTCCGCGGAGACGAGCAAGCGGCTGGGGCCGGGATATCCGCCCAAGCTCGCCGAACGGCCGGACGTCCAGCGCCGGTTCGCGCGCTGAACCGAGTCGCCGGGTTGCGCGCTCGCGACCCTTGACATGCCAGTCTCGTTAAGCAACTCTCGTGGTCATTGCCCCTGAATGAGGCGAAGTGACGAGGAGGTCGGCCGGTGGAGTGGACGGGCGCGAGGTATGCGGACGGACCGACGGTGGAGCTGCGGACGCGGATCGACGCACCGCCGGACCGGGTGTGGGAGCTGGTGTCCGACATCGAGCTGATGCCTCGGCTGAGCTCGGAGTTGCGGTCGGTGGAGTGGGTGGACGGGGCGACCGGCCCGGCGCTGGGCGCCAGGTTCGTCGGCCACAACGCGCACGACGCGCTCGGGGAGTGGTCGACGACCTCCTACATCGTCGAGTTCGAGCCGGTGCGGGTCTTCGCCTGGGCCGTGACGGATCCGGACACCCCGAGCGCGACCTGGCGGTTCACCGTCGAGCCCGCCGACGGCGGTGCAGTGCTGCGGCAGTGGATGCGGCTCGGCCCCGGTCGCTCCGGGCTGTCGCCGGCGATCGACCGGATGCCGGAGAAGGAGCAGAAGATCGTCTTCGTGCGGCTGCGGGAGTTCGAGGCCGCCATCGCCGCGAACCTCGCCGCGATCAAGGAACTCGCCGAGAGCGAGGTGGACGCCTGATGCGCACGGCCACGTCGATCGAGGCCTCCGGTGGCGCCGACTGGTCGGAGCCGGTCGAGTTCGCGGTGGAGGCGGAGAAGCTCGGCCTGGACATCGTCTGGGTCGCCGAGGCATGGGGATCCGACGCGCCGTCGACGCTGGGCTACCTGGCGGCCTGCACCGAACGCCTGCTGCTCGGCTCGGGGATCATCCAGCTCGGCACCCGGACGCCGGTGGCCATCGCGCAGGCGGCGATCACCCTGTCGCAGCTGTCGGAGGGCCGGTTCCTGCTGGGCCTGGGGCCGTCGGGTCCGCAGGTGATCGAGGGCTTGCACGGGGTGCCGTTCGCGAAGCCGATGGCCAGGATGCGCGAGACCGTGGAGGTCGTCCGGGCGGCGCTTTCCGGCGAGAAGATCTCCTTCTCCGGCAGCCGGTTCCAGATCCCGCTGCCCGACGGCGATGCGAAGCCGATGCGCCTGTCGGCGCGGGCCGAGCACGACATCCCGGTCTACCTGGCGACGCTGTCGCCCGGGATGCTCCGGCTGACCGGCAGGATCGCCGACGGCTGGCTGGGCACCAGCTTCGTGCCCGAAGGCGCGGCCGAGGCGTATTTCGCGCACCTGGACGCGGGCCTGGCCGAGGCCGGGCGGACCCGGGCCGATCTCGACGTCTGCCAGGGCGCGGAGGTCGCCTTCGCCGCCGACGCGGGCGAACTGCGCGGGATGCTGGCCGACCGCAAGAAGAAGCTGGCCTTTTCCCTGGGCGGGATGGGCTCGTCCAGCACGAACTTCTACAACAACGCCTACAGCCGCCAGGGCTGGGCCGAGGTGGCGGCGCAGGTCCGGGGGCGGTGGCAGGCCGGTGACCGCGACGGCGCGGCGGCGCTGGTCACCGACGAGATGGTGCTCGGCACGACGCTGATCGGCACCGAGGAGATGGTCCGCGACCGGCTGCGCGTCTGGCAGGACGCCGGCGTGGACACCGTCCGGCTCTACCCGGCGGGCGAAACGCTCGACGAACGACTGACCACGCTGGGCCGCGCGATCGACCTGGTCCGCGAGGTGGAATCGGCCGCCTGACAACGATTTCGGCCGAGCAAGCGCGTTCTTCCCGCGACAGCCTTCGAGGGGCGCCGGTGCGCGGCGCCCCTCGAAGGTTTTCCGGTGCGAATCAGGTCGTGATCACGCCGAGGTCACTGCCCCCAGGCACCCCAAAGCGCCCAAGCCGACGGGCTGATGTCCTGCTGGGCGTCGTTCTGGGCGCCCCAACCGGAGCCCTGGTTGTTGTCGTTCCAGGCGTTCCCCTGCTGCTGCGGCTGCTGCTGTTGCTGCGACGGCTGCTGCTGCTGTTGCTGCTGCTGGGGCTGCTGCCAGAGGGGGTTCTCGTCGGCGCTGGCGAGACCCTGGGCGCCCAGCAGGAGGCCGGTGGATGCGGCGGCGGCAAGGGCGAGCTTGGCGGTGGTGCGCATTCTCAATCTCCTCATTGCTTGGAAGGGGTCGTGCGACTGGGAACTTGCCTTGCATCCGGGTGTCCAGCAGGGCCTGCGCCCCCAATGTGTGTCACCCCCGGCCGCCGTGTATCGGGCTGTGGTCGATCGTGCCCCGTTCGGGCTGCGTGCGGTGTCCCCCAGACGCTGAAAAGGGCGCGGTCGGGGCATTGTGACCATCCGCGTTCCGGGGCGAGCGAGTTGTTCAGTCCACTGAGGATGATTCGGCTTTTCGGATTCTGCGGCAATGGAAAGGGCTCGCCGTGCGGGTCGATCACCACTCCGCCAGGGAGCCGTCTTCGTTGCGCCACACCGGATTTCGCCAGCGCTGCCCGATTTCCGCGGCTCGGCGCACCGCCGCCTCGTCGACCTCGATGCCCAGGCCCGGTCCGGTGAGCCGGTCGACGTGGCTGTCGTGGAAGTCGAAGACGCTCGCGTCGACGAGGTAGTCCAGCAGGTCCGAGCCGGTGTTGTAGTGGATGCCGAGGCTGGTCTCCTGGATCAGCGCGTTCGGGCAGGCGAAGTCGATCTGCAGCGATGCCGCGAACGCGATCGGCCCCAGCGGGCAGTGCGGGGCCAGGGACACGCCGTGCGCCTCCGCCATCGCCGCGATCCGGCGGACCTCGGAGATCCCGCCCGCGTGCGACAGGTCCGGCTGCGCGACCGCGATGCCCGAGCCGAGCACGTCGCGGAAGTCCCACCGCGAGTAAAGCCGCTCCCCGGTGGCGATCGGCACGGTGGTGGACGCGCAGATCCGCCCGAAGTCGGCGGTCAGCTCCGGCACGATCGGTTCTTCCACGAACAGCGGGTGCAGCGGTTCCAGCAGCCGGCAGGCCTCGCGGGCGAGCGCGGGGGAGACCCGGCCGTGGAAGTCGATGGCGATGTCGGCGCGGTCGCCGATCGCCTCCCGCACCGCGGCGACGCGCCCCACCAGGAGGTCGAGCTCGGCCTTGGACTCCAGCGCGCGCACCCTGCCGGTGCCGTTCATCTTGACCGCGTCGAAGCCCTCCTGCATGCGTTCCCGGGCGTGGTCGGCGACCCGGTCCGGCTCGTCGCCGGCGATCCACGAGTAGGTGCGGACGCGGTCGCGCACCGCGCCGCCGAGCAGCTCGTGGACGGGCACGCCGAGCGCCTTGCCCTTGATGTCCCACAGCGCCTGGTCGATGCCGGCCACCGCGCTGGACAGGATGGGCCCGCCCCGGTAGAAGCCGCCCCTGGTCATGACCTGCCAGTGGTCCTCGATGCGGAACGGGTCCTGGCCGAGGAGGTGGTCGGAGAGCTCCTCGACGGCGGTGGCGACGGTCGCGGAGCGGCCCTCCACGACCGGCTCGCCCCAGCCGGTGATGCCCTCGTCGGTGCGCACGGCCAGGAACAGCCAGCGGGGCGCGACCGAAAAGGTCTCCAACGAAACGATCTTCATCGAACCGCCTTCCGGCGACCGCTGCGCGCGGTAGCTCTCCGTGTCCATAACACCTGATGGCGTCGGGTGTGCGGGCCGGGCGTTACCACAACGGCCTCGTGTTGCACAATGGTTAAAGCAGCGCTTGTCCGACCGCTGCGTTCTTGAGCCGCAACCACCATTCTCGGGGTGAGGATTGTGCCCAGTCACGCCACGTCCGGCAACGACGTCGTGCTTCACCGGCCGGTCGAAGGCCGCCGCGCCTGCCCGGTACCGAGCGACCGGATCGCGATCCGCGGCCCGTGGGGGACCCGGCGGCCGCGGCGCCAGCTCGGCACGACCGGCCTCGTCTCCGCCGACGTCGTCCGGATCTGACCCGGCACTACCGCCCCGGCCTGCGGCGCATCCTGGTCATCGCGTAGGCGATCACGCCCCCGGCGACGAGTGCGATCGCCAGCAAGGGCTTCGCGGTTCCGTTCACCAGTCGAGCCGCGCGGTCGCCCGCGCATGCGATGGCATCGCTGAGGGCTCGTTTCGACCGGCCGCGGATGTCCGCTCGGTGCATGAGCTCGTCGAGGGTGTTGCCCAGTTCGTGGAGGGTCAGGTCGTGCTCGGCCCGGAGCCCGGCGCGCTCCTGCTCCTCCTCGCGACGTCCGGTCATCGCTTGAGCGCCTTGCCCAGATCGCGGTAGTCCTGCTTGATCGACTCCAGGGATTCCGGCAGCGCGCCCGAAGAGCGCTTCAGCCGCGATCGCCCCACCAGCGCCGCGACACCCGCGACCGCCAGCAGCGCGACCGCGACGATGAGGGCGGCGAGCCAGGCCGGGAGCACGATGTCCAGCACGAGCACGACGGTCGCGATGAGCATGGCGCCGCCGAGCAGTCCCAGCACGCCCCCGGCGCTGATCAGCACCGCCCCCGTGCCTGCCTGCTTGCCCTTGCTGCGCAACTCGATCTGCGCCAGCCGCACTTCTGTGCGGACCAGGCGCGCGAGCTGCTCGCCGACGTCGCGGACGAGCCGCGCGGTGGATCGTTGCGACAGGTCCGGCGCGTGCACGGGTTCGGTATGCATCGTTCGGCGTCCTCCACACAACTTCGGGCGTGCACCGGCAGTACCCGTTCCGCGCGGTGGTCATTCCTGCGTCACGGCTGGTGGTGGCCGTTGCCGCCGTGTTCCGGGGGCGTGCGCGCCTGGTCGTGCAGGGCGCGGATGACGGTGTTCGCCGTGGCGACCAGCGGCACCGCCAGGACCGCGCCGCCGACGCCGGCGAGGGTGAAACCGGCGGTCACGCTGAGCACGACGGCCAGCGGGTGCAGCCGCACGGCGTGGCCGAGCAGCAGCGGCTGCAGCACGTGCCCTTCCAGCTGCATCACGCAGACGACCACGGCGAGCAGGATCAGCGCGGTGATCACGCCGTTGGCGGCCAGCGCGACCAGCACCGCCAGGCCACCGGTGACGACCGCGCCGATGTAGGGCACGAAGGCGCCGAGGAAGATCAGCACGGCCAGCACGAACGGCAGCGGCACGCCGAGCACGGTGGCCCCGATGCCGATCAGGGCGGCATCGGTGAACGCCACCGCCGCGGTCGCGCGGACGTAGGCGACCAGCGTGGTGAACCCGTCCTCGCCCGCGGTGCGCACCCGGAACCGGATCGCGCGCGGCATCGTGACCCGCACCAGGAACCGCCAGATCGAGTCGCCGTCGCGGAGGAAGAAGAACAGGGTGAACAGGCCGAGCAGCACGCCGGCGAGGAACCGCAGCAGGGTGCCGGTGGTCGCCAGCGCGGTCGTCGGCAGGCCGCCGCGGTCGATCCGCAGCGCCTCCGAAAGCTGTTGGAAGACCTGGTTGAGCTCCTGCTGGCTCAGGCTCAGCGGCCCCCGGATCAGCCACGTGTGGATCTGCTGGAAGCTGGCCACCAGCTGCTCGCTCAGCCCGGCCAGCCCCGCGACCAGCGTGTTGATCACCACGGCCAGCACGGCGCCGAGCGCGGCGAGCCCGCCGACGAGCACCGCGATGGTCGCGAGCGTGCGGTTCAGCCCTCTGCGGGCCAGCCAGCGCACCGCCGGCGACATCAACGCGGCCAGCAGTGCCGCCACCGCCACCGACATGACTTCGCCGTAGAGCAGGCTGAACACCTGCCACAGCACCCAGGCGACGGCCACCAGCACCAGCAGCCGCCATCCCACGGCCGCGGCGACGCGCAGGCCGCGCGGAACCGACCCCGCGACATCGCCCCGCCCCGAACCGTCCACCTCCCGTGGTTGGCCCGCGGTGCTGATCATCAAACGTGCCGGTGATCTTCACCGGCAGAGGGGGGAATGCGTCCGCTTTCGGCCTGCGTGGGCGTTGCCGCGTTCGTACGGTCGATTCGGGTGCGCGCACCCGAATCGCGAAAGCCTTTACCGAGGAGCAAGAGATGGCACCCAAGCTTCCGAACCTGGAGGAAGCTCTGCGAACGAGTGTGGGGGAGACGGTGGAGGCCGGGAGCATCACGCTCACCGAGCTAGTCGGCCAGCTCCGGGTGGAGCCGGACCCGGCGAAGCTCCGGACCGGCGGGGAAGTTCCGCTGTTCAACATCCGGTTCCCCGAACACGAAAGCGGCCTCAGCCCCGGGGAGGCGACCAAGGCGCTCTTCGGCGCGCTCGCTTCCCTCTCGCCGGAGGAGCAGCACAGGAGGCTCGCGACGCTCTGCAACAGCATCATCGCGTCCGTGGCCACGTCCGTCCGCCCTTCCACCGGCGCCGATCGCGAGGACGAGGGCGCGCCGTGCGGTGGGAGCACCGGCCACGGCGAGGCGTTCAAGCTGCTCTCCGCGATCTACCAGGCGCTCACCTTCGAGGACGCGGACGCGCTGCGACGGGCCTGACCCGCCCGGTGATCCGGTTGCGCGGCAACGCTTTTCCGGTGCCGGGGCCGCGCAACTCCGCGCCGGCGCGGATCGGTGGACGATCCGCGCCGGCCCGCCGGGGGTGGTCAGGCGACGATGCTGAAGACCAGGGCCGCGCCGCAGGCGACGAGCATGCCGGTGCAGTTGAGGAACAGGTTCCGGCCGAAGTCCTTCGCGCGGACGTGCGAGGCGAACGCGATCAGGAAGTACAGCACCAGGGCCGCGCAGGTCAGGATCGCCAGCGGCCGGAACCAGATGCCGATGACCAGCCCCGCGGTGGCCGCGAACTTCAGCACCGGGAGCAGCCACCAGTACCGCTCGGGGAAGCCGACGCCGACGAGGCACTGGCGGACGAATTCGACGGGCTTGATGCACAGGAGTGCATCGCCGAAATGGACGACGGCCAGCACGGCCAGCGGCCACCACGGTTCGATCATGTTCGCTCCCTGTTCGATCGGGCGATCAGTGCCTTCGCCGATGGGACGGGGTAGCGCGCCGAGTTGTGACAGGCCCGGTCCTCAGGCGTTCGCGGCTCGCCATTCCGCGAGGTGGCCGTGGAGGTCGCGCAGGGCCGCGTGCGAGCCGCGGTAGGCCTCGTACAGGGGAGCCAGGCGGTCGGCGCCGGGTGCGGGATCGAAGACGCGGTCCACCGCGACGGTTCCGGCGGCCGCGGTCTCGATGTCCGGGTAGATGCCCGCGCCGACGGCGCCGAGCAGGGCCGCGCCGAGCACGGCGCTGTCGTGCACCCGCAGCCGCTCGACGGGGCGCTGGAAGACGTCCGCGTGGATCTGCGTCCACAGGTCGCTTCGCGCGCCGCCGCCGGAGAAGGTCAGGGACGACAACGGGTTTCCGCAGGCCCGCTCCACCGCGTCGAGCACGTGCCGGCCGGACATCGCCACGCCCTGCAGGACCGCGAGGGACATGTCGGCCGTCGACGTCGCCGAGCTCAGCCCGAAGAAGCTGCCCCGCACGTCGGAATCCCACAGCGGGGCGCGCTCGCCCATCAGGTGCGGCGTGAAGACCACTCCCGGGGTTCCGGTCGCCGCGGCGGCGAGCACCTCCTCGATGCTCAGGCCCGCGACCTCGCCCCACCAGCGCAGCGCGTCGCCCGCGGCCTGCGTCGGCCCCGCGTGCACGAAAAGCCCGTGCCGCGGCGGGAACGTGACGACTTCCCCGACCGGCACCGACTCGTGCGACGCGCCGGCGACCACCAGCGACGTCCCGCACAGCACCATGCCGCGCCCGGCCTCGGTCGTGCGGCTGCCGAAGACGGCGCTGAACGCGTCCATCGTGGCGACCGCGACCTCGGCCGCGCCCAGCGCGGGATGGGTCGCGCGACCGACCGGGGCCTCGGGTTCGAGGATCTCCGGCAGCTTCTCGGCGAGCCCGTCGACGAGCCCCACGGCTTCCGGGAGGTACCCGGCGGAGCCGGCCACGCGAACCCCGGAGAGCTGGTCGGTCGCCAGCCGGCCGGTGAGCTTCGCGATCACGAAGTCCTTGGGACTGAGCACCCACCGGGTGCGGGCCCACTTCGCCGGTTCGGCCCGCGCGAACCACTCCGCGCGGGCCCCGGCGAACGACGCGTCGAGCACGATCGGCCCGCCCCAGATCCGGGTCTTCTCCGCCGGCGTGAACCGCGCGTCGAGCTCGCGGGCGATCTCGGCGCAGCGCTGGTCCTGCCAGATGATCGCCGGCGCCAGCGGGCGCAGCTGCTCGTCGGCGAAGACGTGGGTGTTCACCTGGCTGACGACGCCGACGGACCGCACCGCGCCCGCCGGGAGCCCGGCGAGGACGGCGTGGATGCCGGCCTCGCAACCGCGCCACCAGTCGAGCGGGTCCTGCTCGGCCCAACCCGGCCGCGGCCGGACGATCGGGTAGCCCGCGGTGTGCGCGGCGACCGGCGTCCCGTCCAGGCCGAAGGCGGCGACCTTGACGGCCGTCGTCCCGACGTCGATCCCCAGCATCACTTCCGGTGCGTGCATGAGCAACAACTACCACCGGCCCCGCGCGGCCCGGTCCGGCACCCGCGGTCCGTGCACTGCGATTTGAAGGTTCTCCGGAGTCGAGCTGCGGGTTCACCGGAGATTTCTCGGAAAAGTCTCAAAAGCAGTTTCAATGAGAAACTTGAAGGACCGAGACCGGTGAGAACGAGGAGGTTGCCGGTGGAAGCCACCGACGCGAAGCGATACATCGAGGAGACCTTCGACGGGGTCCGAGCCGTCGAGCACGCCGGGGACGCGTTCTTCGTCCACGACCCGGACGGCGATCTCCCCGACGACCGCTGGTCGCCGTTCGCGACGATCGTGACCGGCGACCACTACGAGGCGGTCTCCGACCTCGACCACCCGGGCGCCTACCGGATCAACATCGGCCTGACCAAGGACTCCTACACGAAGAGGTTCGGCCCGGCGCCCACGACCCGCGACGAAAGCGGCGTGCTCGTCACGGAGTTCGACTACGCGGCGCGAGACCAGGTCATGCCGCACCCGCACTACGCCTCCCAGTACTGGGTGTGCGTGGTGAACCCGGGGCCGGAAACCGCCGACGAGGTGCGGCGGTTGCTCGGCGAGGCGCACCGCTTCGCGGCCCGCAAGCACGCCAACCAGAAGGCCCGGAAGGCCAGGTCCTGACCGGTGCCTGCGCGGCTCAGGTGGTTTCGGCCGCCGAGCCGGTGAGGTGGAGCTTGCGCTGCACGCGCTGGTAGTACGTGGTGCGGCCGAGCCGCACCACCCGGGCGGCGGCGGGTTCGACGGTGATGTCCAGGACCGTGCCCGCCGACCGGTGCGCGACCAGCCGCCCGTCCACCTCCACGCCGAGCTCGCTGCTGGTGGGCAGGACGCGCAGTGCGAGCTTCTCCCGGTGCGACAGGAAGAGCGCGCGGTTGAAGACCGAGTGCGGCGCCACCGGCGTGACCAGCAGGCCTTCGACGCCGGGCGAGATGATCGGGCCGCCGGCGGAGAAGCTGTACGCGGTCGAGCCGGTGGGCGTGGCGACGACGACCGCGTCCGCGGCGTAGTTGACGAAGGGGTGCCCCTCCACCTGCACCTCGACCAGGGCCATGCCGTGGCCGGGCACCCGCACCAGCGCGATGTCGTTGAACGCGACCACCTCGCGGTCGGCGGTGCTGATCCGCATCCCGGAGCGGGTCTCGACGGTGAACCGGTCCTCGTCGATGGCGCACAGCGCCTCGTCCAGCTCGGGCACGTCGATCTCGGCGAGGAAGCCGAGCCGCCCGAGGTTCACGCCGAGCACCGGGGTCTGGTGTTCGCAGCCGAGCCGCAGGGCCCGGAGCATGGTGCCGTCGCCGCCGAGGCTGACGAGGAGGTTCGCGCGCCGGGCCAGCTGCGCGGGCGGCACTGCGGTGATCGGCCGGTCGTAGCCGGCGACTTCCGCCGGGGTGCCGAGCACCTCGATGTCCCTGGCGCGCGCCCAGGTCGCTATCGTCCCGATCACGTCGGGGCGGTGCCGCGCGGGGTGCAGCACCAGGCCGACCGCCTCGATCAGTCCCATCGCCAGCCGCCTTCCGGTCCGAGTGTGGTCGTCCACTGTAGATGATAAAGTTGATCAGTCCACTGTGGTGCGTAGCCCGCTCGTGGGGTGCTCGGTCCGATGCGCCCGTCACCGGACCGGATGGTTTGCGGCCGGTTCCCCCGGCGGTGCGAGACATCCGGGGCGGCGCGATGCGATCATCGAATCGTTCCACCACAACGATTCGCCGGAAGCCGGTCGCCCGCAAGCGGTGCCGGACCGGACGTCCCCTCGGCCTTCGAGACACTCCCGGTCGTGAACCGGGCGCCGTGCCACAGCCGCAACGGCCCAATCGTCGCCGATCACCATTCCCGAGCCGGCCGCTCGCCGCGCAGAACGCACGGAGGTCCCAGATGACTTCGCGACTCGACCCCGCACCGCAGGCCCGTGCCGCCGGCCTGCGCACCGCCCTGCCGCGCTTCGTGCACCTGGTGGGCTCGCTGCCGACCGGCCTGGACCCCGACCCGCGGACGCGGATGCGGTGGGTGCTCGACCACTCCGCCGGTGCCCGGCTGAGCGCGGTGCCGTGCGACGCCGATCCGCGCTGGATCGTCCGCTTCCTGATGTCGCGGGCGCAGATACCCGCGTTCGAGGTGGTCCGGTCGGGCGAGTGCGCGAGTTACGCGGACATGCCGCTCTACCGGGTGCGGCACGGGCACCGGCTGACGGTCGAGGACATCGAGCTGGGCCGGCTGGCGGAGGTCTCCCCGGCGGTCGCGTCCCGGCGGGAGCTGGACACCGGTCCCGGGCCGCTGCCGCCGGTGCAGGTCAGCGTGCCGTCGCCGCTGGACCTCGCGGTGTTCACGTTCGGCGCCCCGGCGCGGGTGCTGCGGTACTTCCCGCTCTTCGAGCGGATGATCTCCGCCGAGGTGGCCGCCGTCGCGCAGCGCCACGGGACGGACGAAGTGGCGCTGCAGCTGGAATCCCCGGCGGTCCTCTACTCCCTGCACCGCGCGCCGGAACCGGTGCGGCCGGTGCTCGCGCACCTGCTGGCGTTCCAGCTCGCGCGCGTGATCGTTTCGGCGCCGAGCAGCGCGCGGTGGACGTTGCACCTGTGCCACGGCGATCTCGGGCACGTGTCGCTGTTCGGCCCCGAGGACCTCGGGCCGGCGGTGCTGGTGATCAACGCGCTGGCCGCGCGCCTGCGCGTCTTCGGCCGCCGGATGCCGGCCGTCCACATCCCGATGGCCCACGGCGACCAGCCGCCGCTGGCGGACACCGCCGCCTACGCCCCGCTCCGCGGGCTCGTTCGCGGCATCGAGGTGATCGCCGGTTGCGTGGACGAGCGGCAACCCGAGTTGTCCGCGAAAGCGCTGTCGCTGGCGGAGGCCGCGCTCGGTCAGCGCGTCGCGGGGGTCGCGGCGGCCTGCGGGCACGGCCGGCGCACTCCCGCCGAGGCCGTGGCGAACCTCGAACTGGCGGCGCATCTCGCGGGCGGCTGATCGACCGGCGGGAACGCGCGCCGTTGCCGGATCGTTCGTGTTGCGTGGACTCGGTGGAGGCAGCGCTGTTGTGGACCATCCCGGGCAGCGTGCTGCTGGTCGTCGCGGTCGGGGGATACGAGCTGCTGCAGAAGCGGCGCCGGAAGCGCTCCGGTACCCCGCTGTCCGGCGCTTACGTCGACGAGGTCACGGCCTTCCTCTACGGGACGAAGCGGATGGAGCTGGACCACCGGGACTCGATGTCGATGATGCGCGACGACGAAGCCCAGGGTGCGCCGCCGAGCCAGGACGTCGATCTGGACCGCGGGATCGTGATCCTGCGGCGCGACGTTCCGGGTGCCGGCCCGGGCGGGCAACCGTAGCCCGCCGGGCCGTCCCGGCCTCGCAGGGGGACGAATCGTGTTGCCGGACAAGGGTTCCGCGGGTCATTCGGGCAGATCGTCACGGCCGCGCCCGATGCGCAGGTGCAGGACGCGACGCGCCGCCGGTCCGGCGCGGTGCCGGCTGCGGCCCGCCCCGTAGGCGAGCAGCCCCACTGCTGCGGCGAATGCCAGCACCAGCAGCACCTGCACCAGCATCGGCGTGTTCGCCGCCGCGCCGATCGCCGCGGAGATCGTGCCGATGTTCCCGGTGAACGTCAGGACGACCACCGCCCTCCGCCCCTGAACGGTCCTTCCGCCCTCCCGCCGGGAGAGTCGCGGCCGACCTCGGTGCATCTTCGCCCCTTTCGCCGTTCGGATGCTTCAGGAAGGGGGCGAAGCGTCAGCGCAGCGCGGACAACTCCTTGGCGGCCAAGGCGAAGCGGTTGCAGTCGGAGCACAGCTCGGTGGCGCACCGCTGCGGCAGCAGGCCCTGCGAGACCAGGTCGTCGAGCCCGGCGCGCAGCGCCGCGTCGGGGGTGACGGGCTGGCGGCGGAGGGCGGCGACGAGGACCGCGACGACCCGGGCGTCGAAGTCCGCGGCGTCGGCACCGGCGGGCTCGGGCAGCTGGTGCGTTCCGTCGCCGCACTCCGGGGCGGCGGTGGCGAGCGGCTTGTCGGTGCGTCGCGGCCTGCGGCCCATCGGGCGCTCGATGTAGCGCTCCCACCAGGTCACCTTGTCCGGTTCGGCGGCGGTGCCCGCGTTGACCCGGGTGCCGGCGCGGCAGTGCCGCTCGACGAGGGTGATGCCGGCCGCGACCCGCGCGCGGTAGTGCTCCGCCGCGCCGCCGAACTCGGCCGCGCAGCGGGTGGCGAGCCGGCGGTGCAGGGCGTCCTCGCTGTCCAGCGGCGCCATCACGCCCGCCTCGTCGGCCAGGTATTCCAGCAGGGCGCGGTGGAACTCGTCGGGCAGGCCGAGCGCCAGCGCCGACGTGCGGATCCGGTCGACCCGGGCCTGCGCGCCGACCTCGGTCCGGCGCCGCCGGATCCAGTCGTGCACGGCCTTCTTGCGCACGTGCACGCGCGCGGCGCCCAGCGGGTTCCCGAGCAGGCCCGCCCGGTCGGACAGGTGCCGGTCGCATTCCACGAGCATGTCGACGAGGAGGTCACGGCAGGCGCAGTCGCCGTCCAGCAGGATCGTGCCGATCAGCTCCCGGTCCGGGGCGGAAGCGCTGATCCGCAGGTCGCAGCGGGTGTCGGGGCGGGCACGGTGGATGGCCGCGCGGCTCGCGCGCGTCTCGTGCCAGATCACCTGCAGCAGCTCGGGCATGCCGACCGCCTGCTGCGACCGGCCGCCGCCGGGACGAAGGTCTGGAAGCACTGTCGTCATGTCCCGTAATTTTACGAGAACACAAAAAGTATCGTCACGGGTTTTTTCGATTAAAATGGGGCGACATACGATGCGCATGTCGCGTGAGTAGAGGAGGGGTGAATGGGCCTGCTGCCCGCCGAGGTGCCGGAAATCCCGGAGGCGAGGTCCGAGATCGTTCCGGCGAGACTCGCGCGCAAGCTCGCGCCGCTGTTCGGCGTGCCGTGGGAGAACGGCCCGTTCGGCCCCCGGACCTGGGTGTCCGACTACAACAAGATCACGTTGTCGGAGATCGCGCGCGGAGCCCCGCTGCGGGCCCGCGGCCGCGCGGCCGGGGCCCCGGCCGCGGAACCCGGCTCGTGGGCCATCGTCGACCGCGTCGCCGTGACCGGCCCGGGCGGGTCGCTGCCGAACGAGATCCCGAACGCCACGCTGAACCGCTTCGGGCCCGACACCAAGGCCGCGGTCGTGCTCACCGCGACGAACCGGCTGCTGGACCCGGTCGTCCGCGCGGTCGAGTCCGGGATGGGGCTGCTCGTCGCCGCCGACGGATCGGAGCTGCCGGCCCGATCGCGCCTCGCCGCGTGGGCCGCGCTGGTCCTCGAAGCCTTCCGGACGCAACCGGCCCTGGTCGCCGCGGCGATCCGGGCCCGCACCATCCAGCGCGAGCTGCTCCTCGACTGGTTCCTGCCGCTCGCCGGCGGTTCCGCCGGGCTGCCGCTCACCCGCTGCGAGGTCGGCGGGCCGCACGTCGACGGCGGCGCGGGCACCTCGTCGCGGCCCCGCGACCTCGAACTGGCCGACCGCACCGCGCGGCTGCTCGGCGCGGACGTGCCCGGCGAGGTGGTGGACCGGCTGCTGCGCGAGCTCATGGCCATCGGAACGCGGCGCAGTTCCAGCCACCTGTGGCTGAGCGAGCGCTGTCCCGGCCAGCTCGTCGTGGAGGCGCTCGTGCCGCCCACCGAGCAGGTCGACCGCTACGTCGAACAGGTCGGACACCTGCTCGACCCGGGCAGCGGGCCGGGAGTGCTGCCGCGCATCCCCGCGGCGGCCGAGCTGGCCGGGCTCCCGGTGCTCGCGCGGCGGGCGGTGCTGATCGGGCTGCTCACCGTGCTGCGGCAGGTGCAGTTCGACGCCGAGGAGCGGGAGCGGACCAGGGCGGCGATCGTGCCGCTGCTCGCGGACGTGGCGGCGCTCGCGACCGAGTGCCTGGGGCCCGGCGATCCGCTGGCGGTCCTCGCGCGCTGCCGCGCCGCCGACATGACCGTGCACACGATGCGCCACGACCGCCGCAACGAACTGGGCGGCGTGGTCGAGGAGTTGATGGCTCAGGTCGAGCGGTGCATCGAGCTGGCCGAGGAAGGCGTCGTGGATCGGGGCGCCGCGGCCGAGGCGATCTCGTCGGCCAACGTCGAGATCAACGTCGTGCGGCGGACCAACGCCGCCGCCCCCGACGCGAAGCTGCCGCCGCCCGCGGAACTCGACGACTGGCTGCGCCGCACCTGGGCCGCCTACCGGCGCATCCTGCAGATCACCCGCGACTGGTCCGGCGACCCGGACTCCCGGCTGGCCGTCGGGCACCACCTGCACAACTACGCGTCCTACCTGGCCTCCCACCCCGGCGACGAGAGCGATCTGCTCGCGGCCGTCGAGCTGTTCGCCGACACCGTCATCCCCGCCCGCGAGCTGTACTGGAAGCGGACGCAGAGCTTCCTGCCGCTGCGGCAGTCGCTGCAGGTCGCGACCCGGGCGACGACGACCCTGAGCAGGCGTGCCGCCGAAGCCGGGCAGCACGAGAAGGCCGCCGGTTGGGCGGAACGCGGGTACGGCTGGATCCGCCAGGCGCTCGACGACCGGGAGACCGCCGACCTGCTGGCCCGGGCGACCGAGCCCGCGGCGCACTTCTGCCTGCTCGCCGTGCCCGCGCTGCTCGCGGCCGTCGAGACCGGGGTGGCGGAGGCCGACGAGGCCGAGCGGGCCGGGCGGTTGCTCGCGGTGGCCGAGGGCTGGGTGCGGCGGGTCACCGGCGGCGACGTGGCCAGCTACAGCCACTACGAGCTGCTGGCCGACCTTCGGCGCCGCCTCGCCGCCATCGGCTGAATTCAGAGGCTGTTTCCAGGCTCGTTCTGCGTGGCGGTGCGGGTGGCGGCCCCCTGCGGGAGTTACGGCCGCCGTCTGGACTCCGGGATCCCCGACTTATGCATGACCAATACGCGGCATCGGGGACTGGCCTCGCCCAGTAGCCCGGAAGGGCGGGCACCGTCTGAGAACCCGCGGCGGTGCGAGCTGCGTAGGTGGGCTAAGCGCCTTCGGCGCTTCAAAAAGCAAAGAACACAACCACTTCCAAGCAGGATCTGAAACCGTTTCCCGGCAAGGGATTATGGAAGCAGCAGCTCGGACCAGGGGCCTTGGTAGCGCTCCAGCTGCCGCCGCGCCGCGTCCGGTGCGATGTCCGCAGCTGCGCCGAGCGAGCGGTAGTTCTCCACCAGGCCGGTCTCGCCCCACGGCCGGTGCGGGCAGGTCTCGTCCGCCGCAACCGGTTCCCGGGGCGAGCCCGGTCGGCCGGTGCCCGGGCAGCACGGTTCGTTCTGGGGCCGCGTGGATCGCTCCACGAACTGCATCGGGGCCCGCGCCCCGTGCCCGACGATGATCGCGGCCTTGGCACGGGCCTTGGCGGTGCTCTCCGCCTTGTCGCCCGGGGTCAGCTCCGCCACCAGCTTGCCGGTGAGCGCTTTGACGGCGGGCGGCCGATCCGACCACAGTGGAGGGAAGGCGGCCAGCGCGAACCGGTGGACGCCGGGCAGGGTGCAGCCGTCGACGGCGGACGGGTCGGCGGCTGCGGCCAGTTCCGCGGTCAGGTCCTTGAACTGGCCCGGGGTGATCCCCTGCGGCCAGGGCGGTCTTGCGGTCGCGAGCTCGTCGGGTTCCTCCTGCGCCATGCGGGTGAGCCGGTCGGTCGCGACTCGCAGCCTGCGCACGAGCGCCGGCAGGCTCCCGGTCTTCGGGTATTCATCGTGCTTGCTGCGCAGCCACGCCAGCAGCGGGTCCCGGGCGGCCGGTTCCGCGCCCGCGAACAGGTTCGCGATGAACCACGCGGCCAGCTGCTCGACGTCGGAGAGCCGGTCGCCGTGATCCCGCCCGCCGGGCGACGGCCGCTGGTCGAGGTCGTCGACGGGCACCTGGTCGGAGTTCTCGTCGAGGTGGAGCCGGTGGTTCAGCACGCGGTGCACGGCGCCGACGCGCTTGACCGCCGCGCGGCCGCCGGGCCCGGCGCTGCCGAGGTGCACCGCGAACTGGTCGATCGCCACCATCGCATCGGCTTCGTCGGGCCCGCGTCGCGTCGCGGAACCCGCGGGCCGCGTCATCGCCCTGTTCAGGATGCTCGCCAGCTCGGGCACCGCTTTCGCCAACTCGCCGAGCGGGTCGGCGCCGGGCAGGCCCCGGCGCGCCGCGGTGGCGACCCGGTAGGCGGCGAGGAGGATCAGGAAGTCGGCGTTCCCGTTGACCGGGAGCGTGTTTCCCGCGCTCGGCGTCGGTAGCCCCGCCGCCCGGTATTCGGCCTTGAGCCGGGCCCCGTCCTCCAGTACACCGAGGACGACGCCCGCCGCGTCGGTGTCGGGAACCTCCTGCTGCCCGGGGGTTTCCACGAGCGCCTCGACGATCGCCGGCACGACCACGTTGAGCAGCAGCTCCGGTTCGCCGACCGGGCGGACGTCGGCCATCAGCCGCCGGACGCGCACGGTGCGGGCCAGCAGCGCGATGGTGCGGTCGTCGTCGGAGTCGGCCCGGCCCACCCGGACCAGGACGTCGTACGGCAGAGCGGGAAACCTGCGGTAGCGGCGGAACTTCGCCACCGCGTTGCCGGTGCTGCCGTGCACGCCGGAATGCCAGCGGCCCCACGTCAGGCACGACGCGACGAGCACGCCGCACTCGTCCGAGTTGACCGGAGCAGGGGTTTTCTCCAGCTTCCCGGCCACCTTCCAGGCCCGGTCGACGGCCGCGTCCAGCAGCGCCGACTGCGAACCGAACTTGTCGGCCAGGGTGTGCAGGTCGCCGGCGTAGATCGTGCTGAGCACCTCGATGGCGGCCGCCACCAGCTCGTCGCGTGAAATCATGCCGGCCTCCGGCTCTCGGAGCGGAACCGCACGCCCACCGGATCGCCGGGCACGACGAGCCGGGCGCGCAGGACGCCGGACGGGTCCGGCTCGAACGTCTGCCACTGCTGCGAGCCGTCGTCCAGGCTCGCCTGGAGCACGGCGTTCGCCCCGCCGCCGGCGGGACGAACGCCCAGGCCGATTTCGACCGCACCCCCAGCGCGCGGTCGAATCTCCCACGTGACCTCGGGATCCACCCCGACAGCGGCGGCGAGCTCGTCGGGCAACCGCCAGGTCGACCGGACCGGCTCGCGTTCGCCGCCGGTCCTCCCGGATCTGAACCGCGGTTCCGGGCCCCGCAGGGCGTCGGCCCAGCCCGCCAGGTCGAGCCGCGTCCACAGCTCGCCCGCCCAGGCGCCCAACGTGCCCCGGGGCGCCGGGATCGCCGGGCTCAGCGCCGCCGCCCGGTACGGCGCCCAGGACTCGGCGAGGCCGTCCACCTCGCCGAGCTCGAGCTCGAGCCAGCCGCCGCGACCGCCCGTGGCGACCGCGTCGGCGACCGCCGCCGACACGCGCGGTCCCAGCAATTCCGCCACGTCGTCCGGAATTCCGTCGTCCCGCAACGCGACCGAGACGAACGTCGGCGGCCCTTCCGGGTCGGATGTCGCGAACCCGGCGACGAGTCCGCTGCGCAATTCCACCTCCGAGGCGGGCTCGGTGGTCAGCAGCGTCACGGCGACGGTGCCGCGCTCCGGGACGTGGTCGATCCGCAGGTGACCGTCCCAGGTGACGACGCTCATGAGCTTCCTCCGTGCTCGCCGTGTGTCCGCCGCGCCGCGACGGCTCGCCATCCGGTTGTCCGGCCCGGAAAGGCCGAACCCGGCCGCCCCGCGGACCGTGCCGGACCGGACCGGAAAGGAGGGACGCCATGCGTGGTGGCTCTGACGACAACCCCTGACGGACGACCGGAACGGGCGGCGCTTCGACCGCGGCGGACGCGCCCCCGAACGGCACCCATCGTGCTTCGCGACGCCGGGGACCCCTCCCCGTCCGTCAGTGCACGATCACAGGCCGTTGCGGACCGCGGATCACGGAAGGCAGCCATGACCGAACCGACCCGCCGACGGTGGCGCACCGCCGCCACCGGGTGGCTGATGGTGCTCGCGCTGCTGGTGACCGACGCCTGCTCCTCGGCGGGACCGGGAGGCACGACCGAGGAGGGCGTCCACCTCGTCTCGTACTCGAAGTCCGCGCCCTGGCTGGCCGGGCTCGATCCGGCCGAGGCGGATGAGCAGATCCGCGACTGGGCCAGGCTCGCGCTGGCGTCGTCGCTGGGTATGGACCAGGACCGCATCGTCGACGCCATGCACGACACGACGCCGCTGCGGGATCCGTTGTTCGACGGGCTCGTCGAGCAGCCCGTGGGCCCCGGCCGCTCGCTGTTCGACGGCAGGACGCTGCACCTGCTCGCCCCGGCGGACGATCCGCACTCGGCCCGAACCCTGGGCCGCCTCCTCGACCAGCACCGCGTCGACGCGGGTTCCGATCCGGCCGACGTGCAGGTGCACGAGTACCGGATTCGCCCGGAGAACCAGAAGGTCGAGCTGCGTGCCCAGACCAAGATCCCCACCGGGGAGTTCCGCGCGGCCAACGGATACCGCGAGGCGCCGGTCGACCGGCGGGCGGGTCTGGAGGACTTCCTGGCCGACACCAACCACCTCTCGCGGCTGGAGGTGCGGGGCGGCCAGGTCTGGGCGGCCGGCTGGGACTGGCCGGACCTGCCCGATGGCGCTGTCAGCCTGGAGGACGTCTCCGTGCTCCAGCGCGGATACCGACCGGAGAACGGAGCGGGGCCGGGATTCTCCTTGGATCCCAAGGGCATTGCGGGCGTCGACGAGATCCACGCCGCGATTCCCGAACTGGCGCCCGAGCTGGTCGGTCAGGTCGCGGGCGGGAACCTGGATCCCGAGCTCGCCCAGCTTGCCGAAGAGCACCTGTTCGGAACCGGTCCGTCCGCCGATGAGTTGCGCGCGCGGGGCCTGCCCGCGGACCGGACCCGGCTTTGGGCGCTGTACAAGGTGCTGCGCGGGATCCCGGCCGTCAACGAGGCCCGCTACGACGGGGGAATTGACGGCACCGAGGTCGGCATGACGGCCTTCTACTCCGACCTGGTGATGAAGGACTGGGTGGCCGGCGTGGGCACCGGGGTGCCCTCCGGGGCGGTTCCCGGGTTCGTGCCGAACCCGGCAGTGCCTACCCCGCCCGGGCTTTGCCCGCCGGTGGGGGAGCGTTCGCCGCCGCGGGAATCCGCCCGGTTGTGGCTGGGGCAGGCCGACGGCGCGTTCGGCTACCGGCCGGACGGCGTCGACGTCGGCGCCCAGGCGACCCGGCTGTTCGTGCGGTCGAACGGGCCGGACGGTCGGGAGGTCGAACCCACCTACCGCATGGGCCGCGCGTCGGCCTGGTGGGATCGGCACTACGCGGACGTCGCCGACTACGAGCCCGAGTTCTGGCGACTCGAAGAGCTGATGCGCTGGTCCGGCGCGCTCGACTGGCTTTCCGGGAGCGGGCCCGGCCTGCCGGTGCTGCCGGACGACGAGATCCGCTCCGATCTGCGGTTCGCGGACTGGCACGCGCAGAACGGCGACCTGCGCGAGCGCGCCCGGCCTGCCTCCGTGTCGCTGCCCGGCCGGCCGGAGTCGGTGCTGACCGTTCCGTCGGCCGCGTTCACCGACTGCGGGTTGTCCAATGTGTACGGTGGGGTCTCGCTCGGCGGAGCCCTGAAGCGGCACGGGATGCCGGCCGACAACCCGCTGCCGCCCGGGTTGCGGCGGGCCGAGCCGATCGACCCGGCCGCCACCAACGTCGACCCGGCCACCGGAACCGCCCGGATCAGGCAGCTCGGCGACGAAGGGTCGCCGGAGGGGCTGACGCGGGTCGTCCGGCGCGGCCCGGACGGCGCCTCGGTGAGGACCGAAGGCCCGCCCCGCCGGGAGATCCCCTTCGGCGAGGCGCGGTTCCGGGGCGAGGGCGGCCCGCGCAGCTTCGAGGTCGGGTACCGGTCCAACGAGCACGGCACGTCCACCGGCGTCGAGGTGCAGGGGCAGCCGGTCGCGTCGGTAGCAGTGCAGCACCTGGAGGCCGGCCGGGTGCGGCAGACCGACGTCGTCGTGAGCGCCGGCATGCTCGGCCGCCTCCGGGACCTGGTCAAGCGCGACAGCGAGGCCCCGGAACAAGGGCTGGAGAACGCGCCAGGTTTCCTCTACAGCTACCCCGAGCCGGGCGGGACCGGGTACCGCTTCGGCGAGGGCTGGGTCACCAAGACCACCGAGCCGCCGCAGTCGGGTTTCGTCGTGGAGCTGCCCGGCCACTCCTACCTCGGCGTCGACCGGCCCGCGCAGCTGTCCGGCGTCGACCTGTCGCGGCTGGCGGCCGTGCCGGATTCGTTCGTCATGACGTACGGCGAGCTGCAGCGGCAGGTGCCCGGCACCGCGACCGTCTACGTCGCGTCCGACCGCCCGACGCACCAGGTCCGGGCGATCGAGCCCGATGATCTGGTGAGCGTTCAGATCGCGCAGCCGATCGCGGTGCCCTTCGCGCAGGCGGACGCCGCCGTGCGAGCCGGCTTGGTTCCGGTCCCCGAGGACGAGCGGGCCTGGTCGTTGCTCGGCACGGGTTCCGTCGGCGCTCCGCCCGACCCCGATCAGGACATCGTGTTCGGCCTGCCACCCGGTGCCGGCGGCGCCTGGGGATCCGGGCCGTTCGGCCGGTCCCCGGTCTTCATCAGGCCCGCTTTCCAGGTCGTGCTCGTCACGCAGTGCCGGCCGGACGACGGGATTCCGCCGAAGATTCCGGAGGAATGCGCCTCATGACCGGACCGAGGAAGTTCGTAGTGGACCACGGCACGCCGTTGGCCCGGGAGATCGAAGCGGCGCGGAAGGCGTTCGCAAGGCGCGATGCGCGAGCGATGGACCTGGCGTACCGGGAGGCGGTCCGGCTCGCCGCCGAAGAGCCGGCGGAGTTGATGACCACGCTCGCCGTGCAGCACGTGAGCCGGCTGCGCATCCTCGGCGACAGCACGACCGCGTTGGAGCGCTGCGAGGAATACCTGGGCCGGGATTGGGAAGACCTCCAGCTTCGGCTGCTGTGCGCCGAGACGCGACTGGTGCTGGGCGACGACTCGTGGATCGGCGCCGAGGTCGACGAGATCGAGCGGATCGCGACCGAGCAGCCGATGCGCGGCGCGGACGAAGCCCAGCTGCACCGACTCCGCGGCATTGCCGCCGCGCAGCGACAGGACACCGGCAGAGCGCTGGACCACCTCGGCGAGGCTCGCGCGGCGTTCGCGGAACTGGGCGACGACACAGCCGTTGCCGCAGTGGAGCTCGACATCAGCGCGGTCGAACTGCAACGCGGCGCCGTGCCGAAGCCCGTGCGCGGCGACGACGATTCGCCGCAGGCCAGGTTGATCCGCTCGGAAGCGCTGCGGATGGACGGGTGGTACGAGAAGGCGCTCGCCGAGCTGACGCCCGCGCTCGACGACCTGCCGGACCCGGCGATGCGTTTTCCCTTCCTCTTCGCGAACGTCCGCCTGCTGCGCCTGCTGCACGCTCCCGTGGACGCGGAGCTGATGAAGGATCTCTACGAGGCGGCGAATCAGTCCGCGCAGCCGGAGGAGAACCGGAACGCCGCGCAACGGCTCGATCCGAATGCCGAGAGCTACAGCGTGATCGGAATGGGCGGGCACCTGCTGCAAGCCGCCCGAGCGTATGCCGAAACGGCCTGGCGGCTCGCCGAAACCGGCGAAGCCGAACGGCGCGTCGAGGCCAAGCAGCGGCTCGACGAGGCGGAGCGGTTGCTGCTCGCCGAGCAGGCACCGCCCGAGCCCACCGGGTGGCACGTCGCCGAATGGCACCTCGCCGCAGGCGAAATCGCTTTCGCGACCGCCAAGCTCGACCACGACCCGGCCACCGCCGCGCAGGCGGGCCGCCACTTCCAGGAGAGCGCCGAGACGCAGGATGCGCCGGTGGTCGACCGGATCAGCGCGCTGCGGCGCACGGGCGACGCCCACGACCTGCTCCGCGAGCTGGACACCGCCCACCGCGAGCAGCACCTGGTGAGGTCGGCGGCGGCCTGGGCCGAGGCGCACGGGCTGGAGGAAGGGCTGGCGGCGAAGCAGGAGGACGACGAGAACCGGATCCGGATGCTGCTGGCGAACCCGACGGAGTTCGACAAGCGGGTCGAGGCGGCGGACCGCGCGATCGAGCGCGGCGAGGAGTACGCGGTCGCCGCGGCGGTCATCGCGATGGAGGCCGCCAGGGGTTCGGCGATCCTGCCCCGGATCCTGCCCGGGGAGGAGCCCCCGGTGCGCGACCTGCCCGGCACCGGCGACTTGGCCGGGGCGTGGCGCTGGATCCGCCGGGCGGTGCGCGGGCTTCCCCGCAAGCAGCTGATCTGGATGCTGCACGCCACCCCGGACGGGGTCCACCACGCGTTCATCTGGCGCAGCGGGCCGTTCGGGTTGCACGTGCGGCACACGTTGGTCTCGGGAGAACCTGGCAGGACCAAGATCGGCCTCGCGAACGCGATCGACGAGCTGAAGGACTGCTGGCGCGACGGCGTCCGGCTCGAGGGGCGGCTGCGCACGCCCGGGAAGGCCGCGCGGTCGGTCTTCGACGAGAAGTTGAACGCCGTTGTGGGGCTGCTCGGGATCGGTCGGCTCGGTGAGCTGCCCGACCACGTCGAGCGGATCGCGGTGGTCGCCGGTGGTGATCTCGCGGAGGTCCCGTTCGCGCTGCTGCCCTGCCCCGGGGAGGCCGGGAAGCTGCTCGGCGGCGAGTACGCGCTGTCCGACCTTCCGTGCCTGTCCATCAGGCGGCCGCTGCGTCGGCGTGCTCGCGGCCAGCGGGGCACGCGAGGCCGCCAGCTGCTTTTGGTGCAGCCGAATGCGGCGGACCCCGACACCGTCGATGAGCAGGCGCTCGAACCGGCCGAGGAGGTACCCGGCCGCAAGGTGCTGGACCGGGCCGCGGCGACCCCGGCGGCCCTGCGCGAGGCGCTGGCCCCCGGCGGGTACCGCCAGGTCCGCGTCGACGGTCACGGCCTGTTCCAGCCGGATTCCGCTGCGGATTCGATCCTCCTCCTGGCGCCCGAGGGCGAATCCGGGCAGCTGAGCGCCCGCGAGTTCCAGGCCATGAACCTGGTCGGCACCGGCACGCTGATGCTGGGCGCGTGCGAGTCCGGGATGGCCGAGCGCATCGGGCGCGACGAACGCACCGGCTTCGTCCGCGCCGCGTTCCTGGCCGGAGCGTCCTCCGTGGTGGCCGCGCGATGGGACGCGCTCGACGACGTCGCCGCCCGGGTGCTGAACAGCTTCGAGAAGAAGCTGCGCCGCCACCCGCGCGACACGGCGCTTTTCCTCGCACTGCAAGAGGAACACGAAAAGCACCACGCGGGCCCGGGCGGGCATCCGGCGCGCTGGGCGGTGTGGACGCTCTATGGCGACGTCGGACCCCAGAAGGTTTGGCACGAGCCGCTTTCCCGCTGGTGGGACGCGGCCCTTCGACACCTCGGGAGAAAGGATGCGTGAATTGCGATCGGCAACCGGGCGGTGGATCGCCGGGGCAGCGGCGCTGCTGGCCTGCGCGATGCCGCTGACCGCGATGCCGCCCGCGTCGGCGCAGGACGCGCCGCCCGCGCTGAAGCCGGTGCGGATCGTGCTGCTGGTCGACCAGTCCGGGAGCCTGGAGGAGCAGGACGTCGCGGCCGAGCGGGACGCGGCGCGGGTGATCGTCCAGGGCGAGCCCGCCCGGGACTCCACCGTGTCGGTGTTCGGGTTCGGCAGCGCGAACGAGCCCGGCCGGTCGGCGGTCGACCCGATCTGCGCGCCGACGGTGACGGATTCGCCGCAGAACCGGCAGTCCCTCGCCGAATGCGTCGGCGGGATCCACCGGCGCACCCCGGCCGAGGGCAACGGCACCGACCACGTCGAGGCCCTGCGCCAGGCGCTGAGCACCCTCAGCGCGCCGGGCGGGGAAGACCAGCCCAAGATCGTTTACCTGTTGACCGACGGCGTGCTGGACGTGACCGACAGCCCCGGCTACGGCACCACCGCCGACGAGCGCAACGCCGAGGCGCGGTTCCGGCTGCGCGGCGTGCTGGACTCCCTCAAGCAGGCCGGGGTCAGCGTGTGGCCGCTGGGGTTCGGCCAGGCCGACCCCGCACAGCTCGACCGGTTCGCCACCGGGGCCGCGGAGCACAGCTGCGGGCTGCGCACCGAGAAGCCGCACGCGACGGTGATCAAGCAATCCGCGGACCTGTGGGGCGCCATCGGGCGCGCGTCCAGCGCGGCCCGCTGCACGAGCGTCGGGGAGCCGGTCCCCGGGCAGCTGCCTTCCGGCGGGACCGTGGACCTGCCGGTGGAGGTCCCGGCGATCGCCAGCGAAGGCACCATCCTGGTGTTCAAGCGCGACCGGCGGGTCCGGGTCGACTACCTCGACCCCAACGGCGCGAAGGTCGAGCTGGCGGCCACCGGGGACCCCGGCGGCTCCTACTTCGAGCTGAGCGGTCAGGACACCGAGGCCGAGGCGTTGCGGATCCGCAACCCGGTCCCCGGTCGCTGGACCGTGCGGCTGACCTCGTCGCCGGGCGTGCCGCCGCAGGAAGTCGGCGCCACGACGGTGTTCCAGGGCGCGGTCCGCGCGATGCCGTACTTCACGCCGCAGAACCCCGCCCCGGGGTCGACGGTGGAGTTCTTCATGCAGGTGCGCGGCGCCAGGACCGCGATCAAGGACCCGGCGCAGCTGACGGGCCTGACGTTGACCGCCGGACTCAGCGGTGACGGGTTCGCGCCGCTCCCGCCGGTCGAACTGTCCGATGAGGACAGTAACGGCGAGTACCGGGGCCGGATCGTCGTGCCCACGACCGCGAAGGGACGGCTCGACTTCGCCGCCGGCATCACCGGCGTCGGCGTGAGCGGTGACCACCAGATCATGCCCACCCGGGTCTCGTCCGAATCGGGAGGAGTGCAGACCGTGCTGAACCTCGATGGCGCGGGCGGCGAAGTCGTCGCCGGAACCTCGCTGAACGGCAGCGTCGACGTCAACAACGCGACCGGTCAGCCCCGGACGCTCCGGTTCGAGGTGACCGATCTCAGCCAGGGCGCGCTGGTGCAGGCGTCGCCGGAGAAGCTGGTGGTGCCGCCGGCGGCGGGCTCGCAGCGGCTGGGCTTCACCCTCACCTTCGACCCCGCGACGGCGCTGGGCTCGAACCAGGGCCGCATCCGGCTGGTGGACGAGGCCACCGGCGAGGTGCTGCGCGAGCCGGTGTTCGAGCGCGAAGTGGTGGCACCGCCGACGCTCGTGGAAACCCTTTGGTGGCTTTGGATCCTGCTCTTCGCCGCGGTCGTCGCGGCGGTCGGGGCGACCCTGCTGCGGAGTAGGCGGCGCAACGCCGAGCGCGACGTCCGCGGGATCCGGGTCGAGCTGCGCCGCCACGGCCAGCCCACCGGCAACTCGGTCAAGGCGCACCAGCACGGGGCGGAGTTCCGCTTCGGCGTCCACCGCGGCGAAAGCGCCGCCGACACCCGCATCACCGGCGGTTCCGGCGGGGATCGCTACCGGGTGCGGCGGGCCGCGGGCGGGCCGGTGCTGACCGGCCCGGCGGGGCAACCGCTCGGCCTCTCCCCGGGCGGTTCGCTCGAACTGGCCGACGGCGTGGAACTGGTCGTCCACGACCGGCCTGCCCGGCGCCGCAAGGCGAAACCCGCCCGGGGCAAGCCGGTCCACAGTGGAACTCCGGCGAGACCGAAGCGGTCCTACGACCCATACGACCTCTGAAGTGAGGACCTCACCATGAAGATCCACCAGCCGATGCTGTTCCTCGGCCTCGGGGGCACCGGATGCCGCGTCGGCCGCGAGCTGGAGCGGGTGCTTCGCGAGGCGCTCTGCGGCCCCGACGGCACCGAGCTCGTCGCGCGCATGCGCGGGCACGACTACCTGCCCTACCAGCTGCCGTCCTGCCTGCAGTTCGCCTACGCGGACCTCAGCATCGACGAGCTGAGCAAGGTGCTGCCGAACGTGGTGCCCAGCTCCGACCACCACGCCGCCGCGCAGCACACCACGCACCTCATCGCGAACCTCGTGCCGCCGAACCACCACAACAGCGCGCAACTCGCCCAGGCCATGCGGATCACCCTGGACGGGCGGATCGACTGGCTGCCCGGACCCGACACCGACCCCCGGGTGGCGCCGCTGAGCGCGGGCGCCGGCCAGCTGCCGACGGTCGGCCGGGCGGTGCTGTTCGAGACGATGCGCCAGGGCCACGGGCCCGCCGCCGTGCTGCACGGCGTGACCGCGGCGATGCAGCGGATCAAGGCGTCCGGCGCGGTGCTGCACGAGCTGGGCGGGAAGATGACCAACAAGGTCGACGTGTTCGTCGCCTTCTCGGTGGCCGGCGGCACCGGCAGCGGCATCTTCTACGACTACCTGCACCTGATCGGCGAGCACCTGCGGCAGGCGGGGACCGAGGCCAGGGTCTACCCCTTGGTGCTGATGCCATCCGCCTTCAACGAGGGCATGGGCGGCGGTCGCGCCGCCGTGCTCAACTCGGCCACCGCGCTCGTCGACCTGTTCCGCCTGATCGACGACCAGAACGCGCAGGGGGCCGGGGACGACCTCAGAGGCGCGCAGGACCGGGGCCCGCTGTCGGTCTGGTATCCGGGCGAGTCCCGCCCGATCAGCCTGCAGCCCGCCACCGTGCAGACCGCTTTCCTGTTCGGCCGCCCGGAGGACGGGGTGAGCGGCGATGACCTGGTCCGGTCGATGGTCTCGCTGGTCACGACCTTGATCGGCGCCGGAGCGGAAGGCGATCAGTCCTTCGCCGACCGCTTCATCAACGACACGGTCGGTCGCTCGGCGTTCGACCAGACCGGCATCGGGCGGCGCGGCGTGTCGACGTCGGCGGTCGCCTCGCTGAACATTCCGCTCGCGGTGCTGGCGGACGTGGTCAGCTCCCGGCTGCTCGCCGAGGCGGTGCGGGAGATGCGCAAGCCGCCCACCGGGGCCGGGGTGCACAACCGCGACCTCATCGAGCGCTTCGACGTCGCCGCCGGGCTGGAGGGCTTCCTCACCTGTGCGCCGCTGGAGCCCTTCGCCGACGTCGAGGACGTCCCGGTCGGCTACGACTCGATCATCCAGGCGCTGAACGCACGGGCGCGGACCATGCAGGAGAGCCTGGAGCGCAACGAGCGCCTGCTCGGCCCGCACCTCGGCCGGGTGGCCCGGGACTTCGACCCGGTCAAGGCCGCGGAAGAGCTGTCGCGCACGGTCGACCCGTTCCGGCTGCGGCGCGTCATGCGCGGCGATCCGGGCTACCCCGAGAAGCTGGACCGGGGCGGTTTCGAGAAAGTCCTCAACGACCGCAAGGAATCCCGGCGGGCGCCGGGCGAGTTCGAACTGCACCCGCCGCAGCCCGAGAGCGTGCAGCGGCGGCGCGGGCTGCGGAAGCTGCACTGGATGGACTCGACCGTCCAGGAGGCGGTCGAGGACCAGGACGCCTGGTACCGGTTGCGGGTCCGGCAGCAGTGGCACGATGCGTGGCGCAAGAACGAGCGGGTCTGGGAGCCGCGCTGGCGCTCGTTCTGCGATCAGCTCGCCGCCATCACCGACGAGTTCGCGGACCACATCGCCGCGGCCGACCGCCAGTTCTCCGACCGCGCGGCGCAGCTCGACGCGCCCCGGCTCGGGGTGTCCTACCTGAAGCCCCCGGACGAAGGCGGGCTGGAGGGCTTCTACGCCCGGGTTCACGCCGCGCTGAAGTACCGCTTCCGCGACCGGCTCGACGCGAACGCGACGGCGGCGGACGTCGTCGGGCTGATCCTCGGCGAGGACGGCTGGTCCGGCGCCTTCCGCGTCGGCCGGGAGCGGCCCGACGCGGCGGTTCACCTGGTGCGCCAACGGATTCGCGGCGCCGTCTCGGAGTGCTTCCGGCCCGGCGGTGGGGAACGGTCCCTCGTCCCGTCGATCCGCGACCTGCTGATGGCGACGGTCGGCCGGGCCGACCGGGCCGTCGACGACGAAGCCGTCGCGCACTTCCGCAAGGAGCTCGCCGGGCTGGTGCCCGGCGGGTACGCGCCGCCGGGGGAGGGCGACCTGAAGGTGCTCATCTCCTACCCCGGCAGCGCACCCGACAGCGATGTGGAGACGTTCCTGAAGAACCAGTTGCTGAAGTCCGTGCACGCGCCGTCGATCGAATTCCGGCCGAACGAATCCGATTCGCTGGTCGTCTTCTTCTTCCGCAGCTGCATGGGCATCACCGAGGTGCCCGAGGTGCGCGCGGCCGTCCAGCTCGCGGCCGAGGCCCGGCGGTACGAGCGGCCCGACGACCGGTTGGCCTGGCGGCAGCGGCTCGGCAGGGCCCCGGGCTACCTGATCTCCACCCCGGCCGATCGCGCGCTGATCCTGCAGAGCTTCCTCAACGCGATGTGGAACGGCAGCGTGGAGGCGGACCCGCCCGGTCAGGACCGCAGCCCGCAGCGGATCCGGATCCACCCCGGGAACGCCGCAGCCACGCCGCTGACCCTGGAGCTGACGCCGTTCCGGGAGCTCTCGTCGTGGGGGAGCCTGCTGCAGGCCTACGAGGAGTGGGTGCTCGGCAACGACAACGGCAACAAGCGCGCCCTCGCCGCGGAGCTGATCGCGACCAAGCCGCGCAACGTGGACCGCGACCCCGCACCGCCGTCGCCGCTTTTCGCCGCGTTCCAGCAACTTCCGGAGAAGGAGGCGCAGCTGCTCGACGAGATCCGCAACCGGCCCGGCATCGGCGCGGGCGAGCAGCTCGACCTGATCGAGGAGTTCTGGACGCGGACCCTGCCCGCCGCGATGGAACTGCCGTTCCGCGGCGTGCAGGCGCCGTTCGCGAACCTGCGGGACATGACCGAGTACTTCGACTACCAGTCCCCGGCGGGCGACCGGTGACCGCCCGCCGCGACGACCCCGTCCTCGTCGTCGACCTGCGCGACGGCGAGTGCGACGCGGAGCAGGCCGAAGGCGCGGTGCTGGTGCTCGACGACGCGGAGAGCGCCGCCGACCACGACGACTTCTACCAGGCGCTGCTCGGGAATCCGGCGGTTTCGGGCGTGCTCTGCGTCGCCGTCGACGGCGGGAACGCCGACGGCGCGGTGCGCATCCGGCCCGCGCCGTCGCTGGCTCCCGTCGAGCGCGCGGCGACCGTCTGGATCGGCCACGCCGAGGGGATCCGGTGGCGGCCGGCGGATCCCCTCGTGCGCGCGGTCGCACGAACCGGCCATTCCGGCCTGGGGCAGCTGATCGACGCCCTTGCCGACCCGGCGGTCTTCGCCGCCGTCGTGAAGGCCGTCAGCACGCTGCCCTACAGCACGGCCAGCGCGGGCATGGCCCTGGAGCGGACCAGCCTGCACGACGCCGAGCTGCGCCGGGCGCAGGAGGAGGCCATCGCCTGGTTCACCGATCCGGACGCGGGCCGGGTCGGTTCCCGGGAGCTGCCGCGCGACGAATTCCGCGCCGCGGTGCGCGAAACCATCGAGGTCGATGCGGCCGAGGACGTCCTGGTTCCCGGCGCCGAGCTGGCCGGTGCGCACGCCCGCGCGGTCACGGCGCTCAACGCGGCCGACCACGCGCTGACCCGCGTCGACCACTTCCTCGCCCCGTTGCCGAAGCGGCGCCCGAGACCGGTCGTCGGGCCGGCCCTCGCCGAAGCGCGGGCGGAGGTGCAGGACTTCCACGACAAGGCGACCCAGCAGTTGCAGCGCATCGACGAGAACCTGCGGGGACAACGCGTCGACCGGGACGTCGTCACGCGGCTCGGGGCGCGCGGGCCGGCTCCGGCGCGACCGCGCGACATCCGCGACCGCACGCGGCGGCTCGTCGAGGAATGGCTCGGGCGCTACCGGTCGGTGGCGTGCCTGCTGCCGGACCTCGACGCCGGGCGGGTCGGCCAGGAACCGCAGGGTTGCGCGGCGGCCATCGCCGAGCTGGCGGACCTCGCACCGCTCGCCGGCCCCGTGCCGCGGCTCGCGACGTGGCCGTCGCTTTCGCTGGCGGCGCCGCTGGCCGCGGTGGCCGGTGGCCTGGCGGCGCTGGGCACCTCCGCGCTGGGCGTCGTCGCCGCGTTCTTCGTCCCGCTGCTGGCCCTGGCCTGGTTCGCCGCCGGTCTGCTGCTGCAGGCGCGGCAACCGACCGCCACCGGCGAGCAGGGCTTCGCCGAAGCCGCGCCGCCCGCCGCGTTGTTCTGGGGTTTGCCGGTGCTCGGCGGCTGGCTGCTGGTCTTCCTCGTTGCGGGCACGGGAATTCCGGACGCCTTCGGTCTGGTCGCGGCAGTGCTCTCGGTGTCGCTGTCGGCCTGGACGATGGGAGTCGGCTGGCGGCGATCGGTGCGGCAGTGGCGGCGCGAGCTCGACTTCGACGGCGTCCGGGACCGGCTGGCCCGGACCGCGCAGCTGGTGGACGGCGTGATCCGGGCCGAGTGGCGGCCCTCGGCGCGGCGCGTGCTGTTCGCCGAAGGGCTGCGCCAGGTCTCGATCGGCCTGACCGCGGTCCGGGACGCGCTCGCCGAGCGCGCGGCCGACCTGCTCGGTCCGCCCGGGAAGCCCGGCGAGGACGGCTCGGACGGCCCGCCGGACCGCGACATCCACCAGGAGGCGTGCGAGGTCGTCGTCACCGACCTGGTCGACCTGACGATCGCCGCGCTCCGCCCGTGCTGGGCCGGGATCGAGGCCGATCGGCCCGGGGCGCGCGAGGAACACGTGCGGGAGGCCGAGCGGCTGCTCGACGCCTACCGCGAACACCTGGGGCGGTACGGGTTGCTCGTGCCGCCGCCCTTCGCCCGCGAACGCGCCCATCGCGCGGAACTCGCCGCCCGGCTGTGGGACGGCTCGCCGGTCGGCGACGCGCTCCGATGCGACGTCGACGCCGAGATGACGCAGCTGTGCCACGCCAGGCAGCTCGGCGCGGTCAGCGCGCTGGCCGATCGCGCGGAGCTCGTGCGGTTCGCGCCCGCGGCGGTTCGCGGTGGCAGGCACGGAGACCCGTGGCCTGCCGTCACCTGGACCGGGGACGCCGAGATCGCGGGCACCCTGCGGCTCGTCCCGCTCCGCGAGGGGGTGTTCCAGTGACGACGGAGGTCAGGTGCCGCGCCGTCGACGGCACGTCGCGCACCCTCCGGCTGACGGTCGTCGGCGATGCCGGCGTCTCCGGCGGCCTGCCCACTCGCGTGGTGTCCGTGGACGGCGGTCCGCAGCTGCTGCAGAAGTGGTTGCCCCGCAACGATTCCGGCTATCCGGGCTTGCTCGGCCCGCTGGACCGCGAAATCCGGGCGCTGCACCGCTTCGCCCTGACGTTCCCGCGCGACACCTACCCGCCCGAGCTGCCGAGGCTGTGGTACTACGACGTGGACGGAGCCGAGCCGTTCGTCCTCGTCGAGCCCTATCGGGGCGAGCCGGTCGAGGGGCTGTTGCCCGAGCTCGCGGCGCAGCACCGCTACCGGCTGCAGGTCGGCCTGCTGCGCGCCCTGCACCTCGCCGCCATGGCCGGGATCGCCCACGGGCGGGTGGATCTCGGTGCGCTGCGGTGGGATTCCGCGACCAGGACGGTGCAACTCGTCGACTTCGAGCACGCCGCCGGGATCGGCGAGCAGCGCCGGTCGGCCGACGACCGGCGCGTCGATGTCCGCGACGACGTCTGGGACGCCGGGCTGGCGCTCTGGCGCACCGTGCACCCGCACACCGGGCGCGGGGCCCCGGACCTCTCTGTGGACGGCGGCGCGCTGAGCACGCTGCTCGACGGGGTTTTCGTCAACCCGCCGGACTTCCGCCCGACGCCGGCGGACCTGCTGACCAGGCTCCGCGAGCCGACGGACGTCCCGGTCCTCGCGCCCGGCAGCGCCCTGGTGCCGGGCGTCGAGGCGTACAAGAACCTGTTGCGGCGCAAGCGGGAACGGATCGCGGCGCAGGCGGAGCGGGACGCCCCGGCGCGATCCTGGCTGCCCTGGCGGCGCGCCTCGAAGTCCGAAGTGGACGAACAGCCGGTGCTCGTCCGCTGCCCGGTGTGCCTCGACTCCTATCCGCCGCCGCTGCCCGACGACGAGCTGTGGCGCCACGAGGACGACGGGTTCGTCAAGGACGACTCGTCCTCGCTCGACCCGCAGAAGCGGCACTTCCGCAGCCTCAGCGCCTACCGCCGCTGCCCCAACCCGTCCGACGACGTCGCCGAGCACTTCCTGCCCGCGACGTACTTCGACCACGGTCCGCCGCTGGTCGTGGCGCTGATCGGCCGCCCATCGGCGGGGAAGACGCACCTGCTCGCCGCGATGCTGCGGGAGGTGGTCGACCGCGGCGGCCTGACGCCCTACGGGCTGACGGCGACCGCGCTGGACCTGCACCGCCACGACCGCTACCGGAAGCAGGTCCTGGCGGCGGCCGAACGCGGCGAGCGGCTGCCGGGCACGCCGGAGGGACTGACCGATCCGGCGGAGATCCTGCTGATCAGCGGGCCAGGAGGCAGCCGGCCGCTGGTGCTCTTCGACGTGGCGGGCGAGGACCTGCAGGCGGTCGGCGATTCCCGGCTCGCGCGGTTCCTGATCGGCACCGGTGCCCTGATCTTCGTGCACGGGCTGGAGCCCGTGCCCGAGCGCGTCGGCAACCAGGCGTTCGAGATGTCGCTGGCCCGGCTCCGGGCGATCCCGGAGTTCGAGCGGCTGCCCACGGCGATCGTCGCGACCAAGGCGGACCGGCTGCGCTACCTCCCGCCGATCGATCACTGGCTGCGGCACCGCAACGCCGCCCTCGCGTCGGTCGATCCCGTGCTGCTGCACGTGGAGAGCAGCTCGGCCTTCGCGTTCTTGCACGGCCGCGGCGACCACGCCGCGCTCGCGCCGTTCAGCGTCTTCGACCGGTGCACCCTGCACTTCGTGTCGGCCAGCGGCAGCGAAGCCGCGCCAGGGGAGGAGCGGTTCGCGCGCGGGTTCGAGCCGGTCCGGGTGCTGGAGCCGCTGGTCGCCATCCTCGCGATGGCCGGGATGATCGGGGGCGGGCCGGCCGGCCGGGTCGGGGCCTGAGCCCCGTTTGGGGTTCAGTCGCTGGGGTGCTGAACGAGTCGCTGGAGGATCGTGAGGATCTGCTGGCGTTCGTCCAGGGAGAGCGACGGCTTCTGCCTTGAGCCGGTACGTTCCGGTCAGGACTGTCAGCGTGGCACTCTAGGATGATCTCCGATGAAGGCGAACACGGCGGTGAAGTTCCGCTTGTACCCCAGCATGGTGCAGGCGGAACGGCTCACCGCGTGGTCGCACACGTGCCGGGCTGTGTGGAACACCGCGCTAGCCCAACGTGTCTGGGCCTATCAGCGTCGGCTGACGGTGCGGGCGGTCGAGCAGTGCACCGACCTCACCGATGCGCGCAAAGAACACGTCTGGTTGAAAGATCTGCCCGCGCAGTGTGCTCAGCAGGTCCTTCGCCAGCTTGACGCGGCATACGACAATTTCTGGAACCCGAACCACCCTGTGGGTTTCCCCCGGTTCAAACGCAAGGGACATCGGCAAGGAATCACCTTCCCTGGCCAGACGGTGCAGGTGCGTCGGGTGTCCCGCCGAGTTGGGCAAGCGAAGCTCCCCAAGCTCGGATGGGTCCGGTTCCGCTGGTCCCGTGCGCTGGGCGGAATCGTTCGCAGTGCCACGGTGAGCCGGGACGGGCTCGGGTGGCATGTTGCGTTCGGCGTCCACGCTGAAGAACCAGACGAGCTGCCGACCAACACCGGGCCGGTAGCGGGGGTGGATATGGGCATCGCCTGCTCGGTGTTCGTCTCCGACGAAACCACCGAGCGCCAGCGACCTGACGCTCTCACCCCGGGAGAACGCCAGCGCCTCAAGGGTTTGGAGCAACGCAAGGCCCGGCAACTGGCGTTCGCGAAGAAACACAACGGAGGCAGGTACTCCAACAGGCTCCGCAAGACCATCGCGCAGATCAGCGCGCTGAAGGCTCGACAGGCCCGCAGGCGGGCGGACTGGAACCACAAACTCACCAATGATCTCGCCAAAAACCACGGCATGATCGCGGTGGAGGACCTGAAGGTGTCCAACATGGTCCGTTCGGCACGCGGCACTGCCGAGCAACCCGGCCGAGGCGTCAAGCAAAAGGCCGGGCTCAACCGATCGATCTCTGATCAAGGATGGTTCGAGATCCGCCGTCAACTCGGGTACAAGACTCGCCGGTACGGCAGTGAGCTGATCGTGGTCCCGGCGGCTGGCACCTCTCAGACGTGCCGGAGATGTCACATCCGCGATCCCGGGTCACGGCCCGGCTGCGGCCGGTTGTTCGCCTGCACTCACTGCGGACATACCGAACACGCCGACCGCAACGCCGCACACATCATCCTCGATCGAGCACTCTGCACCGCCGGACGGAAACATGCCATGCGGCGTGAGGCGGGCTCCCGCGCGGGCGGTCGCGCGAGGGCACAGAGCACGCGCAGTCCCGCAACGGGGCAAGGCACCCGCACAACGGGTAGCCGGTTGCGTGAACCAGCCTTGATGTCACCGCAACCATGACATCAAGGAATCCCCGCCCTTTTCAGGGCGGGGAGGACGTCAAGTCACGCAGATCCAGGGGATGGACCGCTCGACCGGGCTCAACGCCGTGATGGTGGGCATGGTCGTCGCGCTGCCGGCGATCCCGCTGTTCGCGATCCTCGCCGACCGCGTCGGCCGCCGCCCCGTCTACATCGGAGCGTCGATCGCCACCATCGGCTGGGCGTTCGCCTTCTTCGCCTTGCTGGACACCAGGAATCCGGCGGCCGTCATCGCCGCCGTCGTCGGCGGGCTGCTGATCTTCAGCGCCTACAGCGCGGTCATCGGCGCCTTCTTCTCGGAGCTCTTCCCGACCGAGGTCCGGTACTCGGGCGTCTCGCTGGCGTACAACCTCGCGTCGGTCCTGGCGGGCTCCCTGGCGCCGATCATCGCCATCGCCCTCCACTCGGCGTTCGGCACCGGCTACGCCATCGGCGCCTACCTCGCGGTGATGGGCGCCATCTCGCTCGGCGCGTCGCTGATCGCCACCGAAACCCGGTCGGTCGACCTGGCCGAGATCGGCGCGGCCGAGCCCGCGCAGGGAGATCCGGCGGCGCGCGTTCGCTGAACCTGGCGGAGGAAATCTCATGAGCACGACGAGAACCACCGCGGCCACGGCACCCGAGCTGGCCTACGAGTGGCTCAAGAACACCATCATCACGCTGCCCCGCGACGAGGAGATGTTCCTGACCGAGGCGCAGGTCGCGGAGGCGTCCGGCATCTCGCGCACGCCCGTCCGGGAGGCCCTGCTCCGGTTGCAGGCCGAGGGCTTCATCCGGCGGGTGCCGCGCAAGGGAGCGTTCATCCCGGCGCTGTCGGACAACGACGTCGAGGCGGTCGTGCAGGCCCGCCGCGTCGTCGAGGAGTGGTCGGTCAACGAGGTCGCGCCGCAACCCGGAGCGGTCCCGGACAAGCTGTACCGGATCCTGCAGGACCAGGGGCAGGACGCCGACCCCGTCGACTTCATCGCGCACGACCTGGAGTTCCACACGACGATCATGCGCGCGGCGGGGAACCCCTTGATGAACGACTTCTACAGCTCCTTGCGGGAACGGCAGATGCGCATGGGCGTGCGCATCGTCCTGGCCGACCAGGCCCGCAAGAAGCAGGTGCTGATCGAGCACCGCGCCATCGCCGACGCGCTGGCCGCCGGGGCTGCCGAGTCCGCGGTCCGGGCGGTGCGCGACCACCTGCGAACGACGCTGCACTCGATGACGCAGCCCGCGCGCTGATCGCCCGGCACCGGGCCGATCACAGAACTCCTCGCCATGCAACGGAAAGGTCACCCCATGCTTGACGCCTCCACGGACGTCCTGGTCCTGGACCGGCTGGAATCCGGCGAACCGCTGCGGTTCCGGGACTTCCACGCCCTGGTCGCCGGGTACACCGGACGGGACGAGAAGGCCGTGCGGCACCACATCGACGAGCTCGCCGCGATCGGCGTCGCCCCGCCCGAACAGGTCCCGATGTTCTACCGCGTCGCGGCGGACACCATCTCCACCGCCGGGAGCACGCCGATCACCGCCACCAACACCTCCGGAGAGGTGGAGCCCGTCATCCTGCGGCACGGCGGGAAGTACTTCCTCGGCATCGGATCCGACCACACGGACCGGGCGCTGGAGACCGTCGACGTCGGCGACTCCAAGCGCGCCTGCCCCAAGCCGATCGGGCCGGTCGCCGTCGAGATCCCGGACTGGGCGGACTTCGACTGGGACGCCTGCCGGGCCCGCAGCTGGGTCGACGGCGAGCTCTACCAGGACGGCACGCTCGCGAACCTGCGCACCCCGCGCGAGCTGCTCGGCATCTTCGCCGAACGGCACGGGGACGACGGCGGCGACCTGATCTGCTTCGCCGGCACCCTGCCGCTGCTGCGCGGCGAGTTCACCCCCGGCGACCGGTGGGATCTCGAACTCGCGCTGCCCGACGGCCGAAAGCTCACCCACACCTACCGCAGGACCGGAAGGAACTGATCATGCGCACCGGAGCCGACTACCTGGCGTCGCTGCGCGACGGGCGCGTGGTGCTCGTCGACGGCGAGCAGGTCGACGTCGCCACCCACCCGGCCTTCGCGCCGGTGGCCCGCACCGTCGCCGAACTCTTCGACATCGCCGCGGACCCGGCGAGCGGAATGCAGTACACCGCACCGGAAACGGGCGCGACGGCCAACCTGGCCTTCGGGATTCCCCGCAGCCAGGAGGAACTCCGCCTGCGCCGGGAGGCGATCGAGACCTGGGCGAGGCACACCCACGGCTGGGTCGGGCGCAGCCCCGACCACGTCGGCACCTTCCTCGCCTCCTTCGCCGCCCACCCCGAGGTCTTCGCCTCCGGAGACCGCGACTTCTCCGCCAACGTCACCGCCTTCCACCGGCGGCTGCTGGCGGAGAACCTCTACGTCTCCTACGCGATCATCCCGCCGCAGGTCTCCCGCGCCACCACGGCATCGGGCTGGGACGGCGAGTACCTGCAGGTCGGCGTCGTCCGGGAAACCGAGGAGGGCATCGTCGTCCGGGGCTCGCAGATGCTCGCCACCGGCGCGGCGATCGCCGACGAGATCTTCGTGTCCTGCATCAAGCCGCTCGGGCCCGACGACCAGGACTTCGCCGTCGGCTTCGTGGTCCCCACCGCCGCGCCGGGGCTCAAGCTGTACTGCCGCCGCCCGTACGCGCCCGCCGCGACCAGCTCGTTCGACTACCCGCTCACCAGCCGCTACGACGAACCGGACGCGCTGGTCGTGTTCGACGACGTGCTGATCCCGTGGGAGCGCGTCTTCGTCAACCGGGACACCACCGTGGTGCGCCGCCAGTTCTTCGACACCGGCGCGCACGCGCTCGGCAACTGGCAGGCCCAGATCCGGTTCGCCACCAAGCTGAAGTTCATCGCCGGCGTCGCCCGCCGCGTCACGCAGGTCAACGGCGTGGACAAGATCCCCAGCGTGCAGGAGAAGCTGGGCGAGCTGGGCGCGCTCGTCTCCGGCGTCGAATCGGCCGTGCTCGCCGCCGAGTACACCGCCGCTCCCGACGAAGCCGGGCAGTGGCTGCCGGGCAAGCGCGCGCTCTACGGCTCGATGGGACTGCAGTCCGAGATCTACCCGCGGGTGCTGGCGATCCTCCGCGACCTCGTCGGCGGCGGCGTGCTGCAACTGCCGTCGAGCGTCCGCGATCTCACGAGCCCGGTGACCGCCGCCGACATCGAGCACTACGTGCAGTCCCCGGGCGTGGCCTCGGAAGAGCGCGTGAAGCTCTTCAAGCTGGCCTGGGACATCGTCGGATCCGAGTTCGCCGGGCGGCACCAGCAGTACGAGATGTTCTACGCCGGGGCGCCGTTCGTGGTCAAAGGCGTTTACAGCTACCGGAACTACGGCTACGAGCAGGCGCTCGAGGACGTCGAGCGGTTCCTGGGTTCCTACAAGATCGAAACGGTGTGAGAGGTCAGCATGGCTAAGCCCGAGTACGAGTTCTTCCCCGTCAGCGACGTCGACTTCACGGTCTGCCCCGGCGACGACCCGAAGATCACCGAGCGGATCCTCGCCAAGGACCCGGAGTCCGGCGTGGCCACCCGGATCCTGCGCTACGAGCCCGGCGCCGACTCGACGCCGATGGGCGTGCAGAAGCACGACTTCTGGGAGGAGGTGTACATCCTGGAGGGCTCGTTCACCGACCTGACGCTCGGCGAGACGTTCTCCGCCGGCCAGTACGCCTGCCGCCCGCCGGGGATGCCGCACGGCCCCTGGCGCACCGACGAGGGCGTCGTCACCTTCGAAGTCCGCTACTACGACAAGTAGGTCCGCCATGTCCCTGCCGGCTTTCCAAGCGGCGAACGCGGTCGGCATGCGCACCAGCATGGGCCGCTTCACCACCGGGGTGGCGATCGTGACCAGCGGGGCCGGGGACCAGGCCTGCGGCATGACGATCAGCTCGCTGACGTCGATCTGCCTGGACCCGGCGATCCTGCTGATCTCGCTCACCGAGGGCTCGCGGACCACCGACATGGTCACCGGGACCGGGCGGTTCGCCGTCTCGATCCTCGGGGCCCGCCAGGAGGCCATCGCCCGCCGCTTCGCCACCCGCGGTGGCGCGCGGTTCGAGGGAATGGACTGCGAGCACGGCGAGTTCGGGCTGCCGATGATCAAGGATGCCCTGGTGCAGGCCGAGTGCGACGTGCACAGCGCGCACGACGTCGGCGATCACCGGGTCTGCTACGGGCTCGTGCGGAACCTCCGCTGCCGGGAGGGCGCCGGTCTGGCGTTCTACTCCGGGCGGTTCGGCGACTTCCACGACTTCGGTCACGAGGAGATGCCCTGGATGTTCTGATCCCGGCTCCTCCGGTAGTCCGATCGGGCTACTGCGCGTGAGAACTACCCGGTCGAGTGACAGGACCGGGCTGCGCTGGGCCAACGCCGTTCGCCGCCGCCGGGCGGGCCTCGGCGGCGACGGGCCGGCCGGGCCGGGATCCGGCGCGGTGCGCCGGGCGCCGCTCGATCAATTTGAGCAGCTCAGCGCTTTGCGCCGGGGAGCGCGGGCGGCCGCGCACGGCCGGAGAACGCCCCGCACGAGCGACGGGGCGTTCTCCGGTCGGCATCACGCACGACCGCACGCCTGGCGCGCCGCGCGCGCCGCGCGGGCATACCTTTGCCCGGAGTGATCGCGGGCCTCCCCCCAATGCAGCCGCGGTGCCGCGATCGCCCGCCGGTGGCCTGCTTCTTCGGCCTCCCCAAAATCCCTCCGGAGGAGCAGGCCACCACACCACCTTCCCCCGGGCCACCCGGCGATGGTTGCCCGGACAAGTTGAGTCCGCAACCGTTCGCCGCCCGGGGTCACCCCACCGCTGGGGCTCAGGGCTCCAGGCTCAGGAAGTTCCAGCGGGCTCCCGGGGCCAGGCCGCTGAGCGACCTGCCGCAGTTCTGCAGGACGACGGCGCCGGAGGTGACGTGCTGGGTGCCGGTGCCGAGGTCCCGGTGGAACCGCTGGATCGGGCCGCGCCGCAGCGCCGCGGTGCCCGCCCATTTGTGGACCGCCTGCCCGACCGCGTGGGCGGACCAGGTCGCGTTGTTCAGCGCCAGCCGGGCCAGGGTTTCCTGTTCGGTGCTGGGCATCCCGCCGCTCGCCAGGGTCTGCTCGACGTCGGCCCAGACCTGCCTCGCCCACGCCTGGGCGGAACGCAGCTTGCTCTCCGCGGTCGCGTACTCCGCGTGGAACTGCTGGGTGTCGACCGCGGCGTTCGGGGCGCCGGTCTTCTCGGCGGCCAGGGCCTTGAGCTCGTCGAGCAGCCGGCGGCCGACGCCGATCGCCCAGCCGGTGTGCGAGACCCCGGACAGGGTGGCCAGGCCGATGCGGTAGACCGCGCCGCCGTGGTGGGCCCGCGTGGTGGCGGGGTCGAAGGCGTGCGTCTCGGGCACGAACACGTCCTCGCAGGTGTAGTCGATGCTCCCGGTGGCGCGCAGGCCGAGCACGTCCCAGTTGTCGATCAGCGTCGCCTGTTCCTTCGGGAAGGTGCAGATCAGCGCCTGCTCGGTTTCCGCGCACCAGGCCCCGGCGTGGATGTGGCTGGCGAGCGCGATGCCGGAGGCGAACTGCCAGCGGCCGCTGACGCGGAAGCCGCCGTCGACCCGCTTCGCGGTGCCGAGCCGGGTGCCCTGCCCTGCTATCAACGCGAACCGGCCGCCCGCGACGTCGGGGAACAGCTCCGCCGCGGCGTCGGGGGCGACGTAGGCCGCGGTCGTGCCGGTCACCAGTTGCAGCGCCATGCACGTCCAGGCCACCGAAGCGTCCAGATAGGACAGTTGGCTGACCGTTTCCAGTTGCTGGGTGGGTGAGAACTCGTAGCCACCGAGTTCTCGCGGGATGCCGGTCTTCAGCGCGCCGGAGTCGTGCAGGGCCTGCACGACCTCGTCGGCGAGGCGGCCGGATTCGTCGCTGCGGTCGGCGTGGTCGGCCAGCAGTGGGCCGAGCGCGGCCAGCCGTTGGCGGAGCGGGGTGAACTCGTCGCTGATGTAGAGCTCGGAGGTTTCGGTGGTCATCCTCGTGACTCCTTGCCGAGTGGCCTGCCATGATCAAGTTCCGGTCGGCAGCCTATGTCGCCGGCCCGGCCCGCGGTCCCGGCTCCGGCCGCCGTCGTCAATTTGTGACCGCAGCCTGCGACAAGCTGGTGAATTTCCAACATTTCCCCGAATGGGTGAGGAAAAACTTGGCACCGGGCGATATGGTTTGGACAGGTGCGCACGAAGATGTCGATCGGCAGACTTCCCCGATCCGATTCGGGGACCAAAAAAATGGGGGCGAGGGATCGGGGATTCGCCATGCGCGGGTCCCCGGTCGCTCGATGGCCACGGAGTGGTCTGAAATGGATCTGCTTACGAGGTGCAGCGACCTCCCGTACGAGCAGTTGTGCGAGGAGATCCGGATTGCCGGGCGGGCGCGCAAGGAGGCATTGGGCCGGGGCGCGATCGCCGACGTAGAGGCGGCGGAGTCGGTGCTGGACTGGTTCCTGGACGAACTGGCCGACCGGCTCAGACGGGGGGTGCGCCGCGACGAACTGCCGCGGCCCGAGCCGGTTCCGCAGTGACGGTCAGCCGTGGCCGGAGTTCGGGACCGCGTCGATGAGCAGTTCGCCGGGGTCCCGGCGCGGCGTCGCCGGTGCCGGCTCGCCGTAGCCGATCAGCAGCCATGCCTGCGGATGGGGCGCGTCGCCGAGCAGCCGGCCCAGGGCATTGCGGATGTCCTGGCCTTCCGCGAGCGGCAGCGGTGTGGCGGCCAACCCGCGCGCGGTGGCGGTCAGCCACACCCGCTGCCAGGCCTGCCCGGCCTCGAGTTCGCTCTTCGCATCGCTGCCCGGCGTGCACAGCACGGCCAGCAGTGGCGCGGGTTCGGCGTCGGTCTGCAGCCGGCGCAGCAAGCCCGCCAGCTCGTCGTGCTCGGCGGGCCGGACGAGGTGCAGCCAGGCGCCTTCGGCGCGTGCCGCGACCCGCAGGACGTGCTGGACCGAAGCCGCGACGGCGGTCGGCTGGAGCGGGCGCCGCTGCGTGCGGCGTTCCGGAATCGCTTCGTACAGCGCGATTTGCTCGGCGTCGGGGCGCTGGTGGCCGCCGCTGCGGACCTCCGCCAGCACGCTCGGGGACGACAGCCGCGGCAGCAGCGTCACGACCGGCCGGACACCGGCGTGCGCCAGCGAGAGCCGGAGGTTCAGCAGCGCCGCGCCGCAGGCCAGCCGCAGGTCGTGGTCGTCGGGATCGCCGGCAGGCGGCAGGTGGGAGGGAGCGGCGTGCAGTTCGATGACGTGTGGCAGCACCCGGAACCGCCACGGCTGGCTGTTGCGCGGCGAGGGGGCGAGGCCGGCCAGCTGGACGACCTGCGCGACCTGATCCGGTACGAGATCGAAAACAGCGGGAAACCGTCGCATGTCGACTCCTCGACGGCAACGCTGCCAGGACCGCCCGGAGGCGGGCAGAGTCGAACGACCCGCGCGGGATCACGGGAATGCCGCGCGGGATCCGCGGTTCAGCCGGTGTTGCGGGAGTTCAGGCGGGAGCCGGGGGCGGCGAGTTGGCTGCGGGCGGTCACCAGGGCGGTGCGGGCGTCGTCACGAGATCCCTGGGCCAGGCGATCGGCGGCGGTGCGGACCGCGTTCGCGGCGTCGGCGGGGATCTCGATGTGCGGGTGCTGGTCGAGGAGACCGACCGCGCGGGCCAGCTCGCGGTGGGCTCGGTCGGCGGGATTGTGCTGCGCGGTGAGCAGGTCGATCAGTGCTGTGTCCACCGCGTCGCGCAGGGCTGCCTCGGTCGAGGAGTGCGGTACTGCAGTCACGGGGCGGAAGTCTAAGCGCTGCAATGGATGTTCAGCACCCTTCAACATCACCCACATGGGTGTTCCTTGGTCACATGAGTCGCGCCATGAACAGGAGTGTTCCGGATCTTGCCGGGCCGGGGTGTGGTCAGCGGCGCGCGAAAGCGGCAGCATCACCGCGACCCGGAGTGCACCCGACCGGCGGGACTTTCGCCCCTTGAACCCTCCGGAAGCGGTGGTACTCACGGAAATGTGGCCGCATCGAATCGCGCGGGAGAGTCTGCCATGGACGGTGTCGTGAACAATTCTCTTGATGTGTGGCTGACCGGAGCGAGCGGGCGTCGACTGGTCCAGGTCGCCGACCGGCCGTGGGTGCGCGACGAGGTGCAAGGATTGCGGGACGCCCGGTCCCGCAGAACCGCGGTGAACCTGGCGCTGTTGCGCGCCCCGCTCAACGGCGTCGACCTGGACAGCGCCGACCACGCGATGCTGACCTGGCTCGCCGATCGCGACGCCGACATCGTGGCCGGAGTGCACAGCCTGCTGGATCGCGCCCGGGCGGCCCCGCCGGCCCCCTAAGAGTCCTTTCGGGATGTGGCGTCAGCCGCATGCGGTGTGGGACTCAGCTGGCACCGCCGCGGGTTCTCAGACGTCTTCTCGCGAGGACAGCCCCGATGCCGCGTATTGGTCATACGTAAGTCGGGGATCCCACAGCGAGAAGGCGTCTGAGGTTCCGCCACCTGCACCGCCACGCAAACCGATTCTGCAACCATTCCTAAGCCTGTCGCGAGTGACCGTTCGCGAGCTAGGACACCGTCGACGCTTCGCTCTCGGCGCGTTCCTCCAAGCGCTGCATGGCGGTCGCGCGGGCTGAGTGCACGTGGTGCAGGGCGGCTTGGCGGGCCGCTTCGGAATCGCCCGCGAGCAGCGCGTCGAGGATCCGCTGGTGGTCTTCGCGGGCCGCCTCGACCCTGCCGGGCACCATCAGCGTGGTCTGCATGCCCTGGTGCAGGATCTGCTGCAGGACGCCGAGGGTCTGCTGCAGGAACTTGTTGCCGGCCGCTTCCACGATGGCCAGGTGGAACGCCTCGTCGAGCTGCTGCAGGCGCTCGAAGTCGCGCGGCACCTGCTCGGTGGCCTCGGCCATGCTCTCCAGGACGCTCGAAACCCGTTGCAGCGCCTCGGCATCCTGCCGCTCGGCGGCCCAGCCCGCGGCGGGGACTTCGAGCACCTCGCGCATCGCGAACAGCTCGCTGATCGAATGCCGTTGCGTGGCCAGGGCCTCGCGGAGTTCCCGGGCGGTCTCGGGCTCGGCGATGAAGACGCCGCGGCCGTGCACGACCCGCAGCACGCCCCTGGCCTTCAGCGCGCCGATCGCCTCGCGCACCGTCGGCCGGCTCACCCCGAGCAGCTCGGCGAACTCGCGCTCCGGCGGAAGCCGGTCGCCCGGGCTGTACCGGCCCGATTCGATCGCCTGCGTGATCTGCTGCTCGACCTGGTTGGCGACCGACCCCGGCGACAGCCGCTCCCACATGCCCCATCCACCTCCGCGAGACCATTGCTGGCCACGAGTCTACGTTCGGCGTGTCATCCCCCCGGTGGGCCTGCTCAGGATTCGGCGGTGACGCGGTCGAGCCAGTTCCACATCAGCGCGTTGAACAGCTCGGGCTGGTCGATCTGGAGGTTGTGCCCCGGCCACGTCGACCGCGGCGAACGTCGCGCGCGGGTAGGGCGGGAGCAGCGCGAACTGATCGAGGTAGCCGAGGCGTCACTCGACGGAGTTGAGTAGCCCTACTCAGGAGCGATGCGTGCCCGGCGTTATACGGTCGCCCGGGTTTAGGGAAGGACCAACTACATGAGCGCGCACTTGGCCGGGGTTGCCGTGCACCTGCCGGAGCGGGAGGTCGGCACCGCGGAGGTGGAGCGGCGGATCGCGGCGGAGAGCGCGGCGTTCGTGCCACCGGCCGGGATCATCCGGCGGCTGACCGGCATCGAGTCGCGGCACGTGCTCGGCGACGAGGAGCAGGCCTCCGACCTGGCCGCGACCGCGGCGCGCAAGCTGCTCGCCGAGACCGGCACCTCGGCCGACGACGTCGACCTGCTGCTGTTCGCCTCGGCCAGCCAGGACATGGTCGAGCCCGCCACCGCGCACATCGTGGCCGCCAAGCTGGGCCTGCGCTGCCCGGTGATGGACGTCAAGAACGCCTGCAACAGCGTGCTCAACGGCCTCGAGGTCGCCGATGCGCTGATCGGCGCGGGCCGCTACCGGCGGGTGCTGCTGGTCAGCGGCGAGTCGCCGTCCCGGGCGATCCGGTGGAACGTGCCCGACATCGGGACGTTCCTGCGCTCCTTCCCCGGCTACACGCTCTCCGACGCGGGCGCCGCGATGCTGCTGACGGACGGGCCCGCCGGGGTGCTCGGCAGCGGGTTCAGCGCCGATTCGTCGCAGTGGGACGTCGGCACGCTGCCGTGCGGGGGATCGGCGCATCCGCGCGATCCCGAGTACAGCTACTTCGCGATGGACGGCGGGCGGCTGAAGTCGGCGTTCCTGAGGCTGGGCACCGGCGTGCTGGACGAGACGCTGGCGCGGCTCGGGCTCGGCTGGCAGGACTTCGCCGTCGTGTGCGTGCACCAGGTTTCCCTGCCGTACCTGGACGTCTTCGCCGAGCGGGCCGGGGTGCCCGCCGACAAGCTGGTGGTGACGATCCGCGAGCACGGCAACGTCGCCTCCGCCAGCCTGCCGCTGCAGCTGACCGTCGCGCAGCAGCTCGGCCGCTGCGGACCGGGGGATCTGGTGGCGCTGGTGGGCATGGCCGGCGGGGTCAGCCTGGGAATCGTGGTGATCCGGCTGTGAGCGGGCTGTGGGTGGTGGTGCCCGCCTACAACGAGGCGACCGGCATCACCGCGACGCTGGAAGCGCTTGACGCGCAACGGGATTCGGACTTCGATCTGGTCGTGGTGGACAACGGGTCGACGGACGCGACGGCGGGCGTCGTCGCGGACTTCGGCCGGACGCGCCCGTGGGTCCACCTGGTGCACGAGACGGAGAAGGGCACCGGGGCGGCCGCGGACACCGGCATGCGCTTCGCGATGGAGCGGGGCGCGGTCCGGCTGGCCCGCACCGACGCCGACTGCCTGCCCGCTCCGGACTGGACCCGGCGGATCAACGCGGCGTTCGCGTCGGGGTTGCGCATGGTGGCCGGGCAACTGCTGCCGCGCACCGACGAGGGCGTGCCCGCCTGGCAGCGGTCGCTGCTGGTCGGCGCCGTCGAGGTGGCCGGCGCGTTCGGCAAGATCCGGCCCGGCAACCGCGATCCGCGCTACCGGGGCCCGTACGTGATGGCGCCGGGCTGCAACATGGCCATCACCGGCGAGCTCTACTCGCAGGCCGGCGGATTCCCGCGCACCAAGATCGAAGACGTGCACGAGGACCGCGCCCTGGTCAACGCCGTGCGGCTGCTCACGGCCGACTACGGCCTGCGGCGCGACGTCGTGGTGCGCGGCTCGGTGCGGCGGGTGCGTGCCTGGGGACTGCTGAAAACCCTCGCCTGGTACGCGGATCACCGCTACCGGCCGGAGCTGGTGGACATCAGGTGACCGCCGCGAGGTGGGAGCGGCGGGTGCAGCTCGGCGCGCACCCGCTGGCGTACCCGCTGGTGCGCGGCATCGGGCGGATCGGGCCGGTGGTGCGGGTGCCGCGCGTCGGCGTGGTGGTCAGCGAAGCCGCGCCGGCCCGCCAGGTGCTCACCGACACCGAGGGCTTCACCAAGACCGGGCCGGGTTCCCCGGCGGACCTGTGGACGCCGGTGGTGGGCCCCTCGGTGCTGCTGAACATGGAAGGCGACGACCACGCCCGGCTGCGCCGGAAGCTGTCCGGGCTGTTCACGCCGCGCTTCGTCGACCAGCTGTGCGCGCGCGTGGCGGCGGAGCCGATGGCGGCGCTGCGCGCGGAGCTGGCCGCGGGACGCGCCGTGGACCTGGTGCCCGTGGTGCGCGACCTGGCCGGCGCGGTGATCTGCGAGCTCGTCGGCCTGCGGGCCGACCGGTCGGACTTCGCCCGGGCCTTCGCCGCGGCGAAGGCGGTGACGTCGATGGTGCGGCTGGGGCGTTCGCGGCTCACCCCGGCGCAGGTGGCGCGCGGGCGGAAGGCCTTGTCGGAGCTGACCGGACCCGCCGCCGAGACGTACGCGCACGGCGACCCGGAGTCGGTTCCGGGACGGATGCGCGAGCTCGGCCTGTCCGAGCAGGAGGCGCTGGGCGCGGTGGCGGCCTTCGTGCTCACCGGCACCGAAACGCTCGTTTCCTACGTGCCGCGTCTGATCGCCCTGGCGCACGACACCGGCTGGCTGCCCCGCCTGGTCGCCGAGCCCGAGCGCACCGACGACGTGGTGTCGGAGGCCCTGCGGTTCACCGTGCCGTCGCCGGTGATGCTGCGCAGCGTCGCCGCCGAGCGCACGATCAGCGACGTGCGGGTGCGGCCGGGGGAGCGGGTGGTGATCGCGACGATCTCCGCCGCCAAGGGCCTCGGCGGCTTCGATCCCGATCGCCCGCACCCGCCGGAGGTGCAGCGGCTGTGGTTCGGGGCGGGCCCGCACTTCTGCCTCGGAATGCCGTTGGCCGGCGCGGAGATCCGGACGGTGCTGGACGCCGTGCTCGCCGCGGGTGGCGCGGCCGTCGTGGACCGGAAGGTCGCCCGCCGAGTGCTGATCCCCGCCTACCGGAGCCTGGTGGTGCGCCGTGGCTGACCTGCTCGCGCAAGTCCTCGACGCCGGCCGGCGGTACGGCGACGCACCGGCGCTGACCGGGCCGTCGGGCCGCACGCTGACGTACGCGGACCTGTCCCGGCGGGTCACGGCGACCGCGGATCGACTGCACGACAAGGGTTTTCGTCCCGGCGACCGGATGTTGTTCTCGGTCCGCCCCGGGCCGGAGGCCGTCGTGCTGGCGCTGGGGACCGTGGCGACGGGCGGCACCGTGGTGTTCATCGACCCGGGCTCCGGTCCGGAACTGTTCGCCAGCAGGCTCGACCTTGCCCGGCCCGCGTGGGCTGCGGCGGAATCGCTGCTGTACGCGGCGAGCGCGCCCGGCCCCGGCCGGGCGCTGGCCCGGCGTCGCGGCGTGCTGCTGCCGGACTACTCGTCGCTGCCGGTCCGGCACGTGCGGTCCGGGCCGTGGCTGCCCGGCGTCCCGCTGCGCGCCGTGTCGGCGAAAGCGCTGGCCAAACCGACTGAACCGTGGGCGGGCTGGTCTCCCGCGCCGGATCAGGACGCCGTCGTGGTGTTCACCGCCGGAACCACGAGCGAACCGAAAGCCGTTGTGCACACCCGGGGTTCGCTCGGTGCTGCCCTGGAGGTGCTGGCCACGCGCTGCGAGCTCGCACCCGGCGCGCGGGTGCACACCGACCAGTTCCTGCTCGGGTTGCCGAGCCTCGTGGCCGGTGCACATTGGACGATGCCGCGCTTCGGATTCTCGCCCACCGCGGACCTTTCCTCGGTGGCGAGCGGGCTTTCGGAAGCCACGCACACCTTCTTCGTCCCGGCGGATCTGGCCGCGCTGCTCGACGCCGCCGAACGCGGGGACGTGGCGTTGCCGGGCTCGCTGCGCCAGGTGTGGCTCGGTGCCGCCCCGGTGCTGCCGCCGCTGCTGCGCCGGGCCCAGGCCGCGCTTCCCGGCACCGAGTTCCTGGCGATCTACGGGATGACCGAGATCCTGCCCATCGCGGTGGCCGCTGCAGAGGAGAAGCTCGCGCACGACGGCGACCTGCTCGGCAAGCCGCTGCCCGGGGTCCGCGCGCGCGTCGCCGACGACGGCGAGCTGCTCGTCTCCGGGCCGAACATGTGCCGCGGATACCTCGGGCAGCCGCCGCTGACCGAGCACGCGACGGGCGACCTGGCGCGCATCGAGAACGGTTCGATCGTGCTGGTGGGCCGGAAGAAGGACATGATCCTGCGCGGCAAGACCAACGTGTACCCCGGGCTCTACGAGCCGTCGATCGCCGCGCTGCCGGGCGTCGAGGGCGCGGCGATGATCGGGGTGCCGGACGAGATCGGCGACGAGCGGATCGTGCTCGTCGTGGCCGGAACGCGGCCGGGACTGGCGGAGTCGGTGCGGGCGGAGCTGCCGCGGCTCATCGATGCGGCGGCGCTGCCGGACGAGGTCGTGGTGGTGCCGGAGCTCCCGGTGTCCGGGCGGACCCGGAAGCTGGACCGGGACGCGCTGCGGGAGATGGTGGCCGGATGAGGATCGCGGTGACCGGCGCGACCGGATTCGTCGGCGCCGCCGTGTGCCGCGCCGCAGTTGCCGAAGGCTGGGAGGTGCACGCCTTCGGCAGGCGGCCGGGCGTGCGCCACTGGGACATCGCGAGCGGCCCGCTCGCGGACCCGCCCGAGGTCGACGCGGTCGTGCACGCGGCAGCGGCGGTCGCCGACGAGACGGCGTCGGCGGAGATGTGGCGGACCAATGTGGACGGTACGCGGCACGTGGCGGACACCTTCCCCGGCGCGCGCCTGGTGCACATCTCGACCGCGAGCGTCTACGACCCGTTCACCGCGACGGCCGATGCCGACGAGACGGCGGCGCCGGTCGCGCGGTACCTCAACGCCTACGGCGAATCCAAGGCCGCGGCCGAACGCCTGCTCACCTACCGGCCCAACACCGTCGTGCTGCGCCCCCACGCCGTGTACGGGCCTGGCGACACGACGCTGCTGCCGCGGCTGCTCGACGCGATCCGGGGACGAAACCTGGTGATCGTCGGCGACGGCCGCACCCTGCATTCGCTGACGTCGATCGACAACCTAACCAACGCGGTTCTGCTGTCCTGCAACGGAAAACCCGGTACCTACAACATCGCCGACGCCGAGCCGGTGGCACTGGAGGACGCGCTGCGGGAGATGTTCCGCGAGCGCGGCCTCCGGGTGCGCATCCGTCACCTCCCGGTGCGCCTGGCCTGGAACCTCGCGGCCATCGCCGAGAACACCTGGCGACCACCGCGGCTGGCCCAGCTGAGCCGCTACGCGGTGAGCCACCTCGGGTTCGAGCGCACCCTGGACATCACCGCGGCGCGCCGCGACCTCGGCTACCGGCCGGAGCCGACGTCGTTCACCGGGGCGGCGCGGTGGTGATGCCGAGCTCGGCGTAGGACGGGATCAGCACGCCGCGAGCGGGCCGCCGGGATACCACCCGGATCGGCCCGGCGTCCAGGACCGCCTGCAGCAGGTGGGAAATCTCCGCGCGGGCCAGCGCGGCGCCGAGGCAGAGATGCCGCCCGGCGCCGAACCAGAGCTGCCGGGTCTCGGGCACGTAGGGCCGGTCGATGTCGAAGCGCCCGACCCGGTTGTTGGCGACGTAGGTCAGCAGCATCACGCGCTCACCGGCCCGCATCGCGGCCCCGCCCACGGTCACGTCGGTGCTGACGTTGCGCCCGATCAGCGGCGCGGGCGTGGTCACCCGCAGGCCCTCCCGCACGGCGTCGGGCAGCAGCTCGGGCGACTCGCGCAGCCGGTGCTGCTGGCCGGTGTCGTGCAGCAGCGCGACGGTGCGGGCCATCGCGGTGGCGGCCGTTTCGGTGCCGGCGACCATGAGCAGCGCGGCGATCCCCGAGGTTTCCTCCAGCGACAGGCCCAGCTCCCGGCAGCGGCCCAGCAGCGTCTCGGCGGGAGCCTCGGCGAACGCCGCGGGCACGTTGCGGGTGAGGTCGGCGATGATCGGCTTGGCCTGCGCGACGACTTCGGGCGGCAGCTCGGTCGACGCGGCGCTGCCCAGGGCCAGCTTCGCCAGCCGCTCCCCGGTGCCGAACACGGCGCGGTAGTGCTCGTCCTCCGGAGGCGGGTCGAGCCCGAGCAGATCGGCCATCATCCGCCCGACCAGCACCCGGGACAGGTCGGCGAGATCGACGACTTCACCGGCCCGCAACCGCTCCACGGCGGGCTGCAACGCCGGATCGAAGACCCGCCGCACCAGCGGACGGGCGGTGGCGTCGGTGAACAGGTCGCGAGCCCGCGAGCGAAGATCGGCGTGCCCGGGGCCGTCGAAGATGCGGTAGACGTAGTCGCCGAGGACCTGGGCCCAGAGATGCCCGACGCCGCCCTCGCCGAGCAACGTGAAGTGCGCACCGTCGTTGAGGATCCGGCGAGCGACGACGGGGTCGTTGACCACCCAACCGAGCCGGGGCACCCGCCGGATCGGCCCGCCCAGAGAGGAGAGCCGGAGCAGCAGGTAGAGAGCAGGGCGGCTGGCCCAGAGCAGCCGAGCCTCATGCCGCTGAGCGGGATCCCGATGGCCGAGCAAATCGATCACACGCCCGACTATCGCAGAGTCGTGAGCACTTTGGTCCGCCAAAGCGGCCCAAACCACTCACGACCCCGGATCGGGATCCCGGTGCCTCGCTGGACTGCCGTTCCGGACCACCCTCGTGATCATGTGTGGAACACTCCGGCAGCGTGGACAACCCGATTTGGATGCTGCTCATCCTCGCCAGGGACGGACTCGCGCTCGCAGTCGTGATCGGTGTTTGCGTGCTGATCCCGAAGAAGCTCCAACGCCGCCGAGATCGGGACCGCTGACTGCCGGGGCGCACTCCACCGGGGGCAACGCCCGTGGTTCGGTATCGGTCAGTGCGCCGGGATTGCTGCCGGGGCCACGCCTTCCGGGCTCCAGCGCTGGATCATCGTTGTTTCCTCCTCGGGGCGGTGGAGCCTCGGACGATGAGTTCCGGGGCCAGTTCCGTGATGATCTCGTGGCGGGCCGGGGCTCCTTCGAGCTGGCGGAGGATCGCCGCCACCGAGCGGCGGCCCAGTTCGCGCAGCGGGAGCCGGACCACCGTCAGCGGCGGCGACAGGTGCCGGGCGAAGAACACGTCGTGCACGGCCACAATGGACAGATCTTCCGGGATTCGCAGGCCCGCTTCGCGCGCCGCCGTCATGGCGCCCACAGCCGCCAGCACGTTGCTCACCACGACGCCCGTCGGCGCGGTTCCGCCGGCCAGCAGGCGGGGCAGCGCCGCCGCGCCCTCCTCGGGCGTGTGGCCGCCTCGCAGCTGCGGGCCGTCCGGTAGTCCGGCTTCGTGCAGCGCTCGCCGCCAGCCTCGCGTGCGCGCTTCGGAGCGGGCCTTCGGGTTGCCCAGCTTGAGATGCGCGATCGCGGTGTGCCCGAGCTCGACCAGGTGCCGCGTCGCGAGGTACGTCGCGTCGTCGTCGTCCAGCGCCACGCTGCCGATCTCGCCGCGCGTGCGGTCGTTGACCAGCAGCAGCGGGAGCCGGGTGGCCGCGATCTTGGCGATCGTCTCGTCCGCCGTGCTGCTGCCGCGCTGCAGGAGGAGGCCATCGATGCGGTTGCCCCGCACGATGCGCTCGAAGGTGCGGTCGCTGCGGGCCAGTTCGTCGGCGTCCGCGAGCAGCAGGGCGTAGCCGGAGGCGCTGGCCTCCTCCTGCGCGCCCGCCATGATCTCGCTGTACACCGGGTTGCTGGTGTCGTGCACCGCCATCCCGAGGATGCCCGACTCGGCGCGGCGCAGCGCCCGCGCGACCTCGTTGGGGGTGTACCGCAGCTGCGCCGCCACCTCCAGGACGCGGTTGCGCGTCTCCTCCCTGATCCGCAGCGTTTCGTCGCCGCGCAGCAGGCGTGAGACCACCGCCTGGCTGACGCCGGCGATCCGGGCCACGTCGCTCATCTTGGCCCGGCCGGTGGCCGGTGTCGGCGGATCGGCGGGTTGACAGCTCTCGGACACGGAGGTAAGCATACCGGCATGGTAAAACGATTTACCGATCATTCCGGCGCCCTGAGGAGATCGGGACGATGAGGTCCTCGAACGATCCCGCCGCGCGGTCGAGATCCGTCGGCACCGTCGCGGCGGTGGCCGCGATCGGCGGCTTGTTGTTCGGCTACGACACCGGGGTCATCTCCGGTGGGCTGCTGTTCATCCGCACCGAGTTCGGCCTGTCCGCCCTGATGGAGGGCGTGGTGGTCAGCTCGCTGCTGGTGGGCGCGACCATCGGCGCGCTGGTGTCCGGGCGGCTGGCCGACCGGTTCGGGCGGCGGACCGTCCTGCTGGCCACCGCGGGCATCTTCGCCGCCGGTGCCCTGATCGCCGGACTCGCCCCGGACGCGACCGCCCTGGTGGTCGGCCGCTTCGTGCTCGGCCTGGCCATCGGCCCGGCCTCCGCGGTCGTCCCGCTCTACATCGCCGAGATGGTGCCCGCCGACCGGCGCGGCGCGCTGGTCAACAGCAACCAGCTGATGATCACCGTCGGCATCGTGGTGTCCTACGCCGTCGGATACCTGTTCGCGCCCGTCGAGGGCTGGCGGTGGATGCTCGGGCTGGCCGTCGTGCCCGCCGTGCTGCTGGCCGCCGGGATGGTGGTGCTGCCGGAGACGCCGCGCAACCTCGTCAGCCGCGGGTTTCCCGGGCGGGCCGAGGAGGTGCTGCGGTCCATCCACGGCAAGGCCGGCGTCGCCGCCGAGCTCGCCGAGATCGCCGCCGCCGACGAACGCGACCGGCAGAACCGCTCGGCGCGCGGCGTGCTGCGCGACCCGGCGCTGCGGCCGATGCTGGTGGTGGGCGTCGGGCTGGCGGTGTTCTCGCAGATCGCCGGCGTGAACACGATCATCTACTTCGCGCCGTCGGTGCTGGAGACCTCCGGCTTCGGCGCGTCCGGGTCGATCCTCGCGCAGGTCGGCGTCGGGCTGATCAACGTGCTGATGACCGTGGTCGCGATGCTGCTGATCGACCGGCTCGGGCGGCGGCCGATGGTGATCGGCGCGTTCGCCGGGATGGGCGTGAGCATGGCCGCGCTCGGCCTGGTCTACCTGATGCCGAGCCAGAGCGGCCTGGTCGGCTGGTTCGCGCTGGTCTGCATGGCCGCCTACATCGGCTGCTTCGCCTTCGGCGTCGGCGCGATCCTGTGGGTGCTGATCGCCGAGATCTACCCGCTGAAGGTGCGCGGTGCGGCGGTCGGCATGGCCACGATGGCGCACTGGCTGGCGAACTTCGTGGTGGCGCTGGCCTTCCCGCTGCTCATCGAGGGCGCCGGGGCCACCGCCACGTTCTGGATCTTCGCGGTGGTCTGCGCGGCGGCGACGGTGTTCTGCGCGCGGCTGGTGCCGGAGACGAAGGGGCGTTCGCTGGAGGAGATCTCCGAGGCTCGCGAGGAGGCCGCTCGATGACGGTGTTGCACGGCATGGCGTGGGGCCACCAGCGCGGCGTCGGCTGCCTGCGGGAGGTTTCGGCCGCGTACGAGCGGCGGCATCCCGGGGTGCGGATCAGCTGGGATTCGCGGTCGCTGCGGGAGTTCGAGGACGTGCCGATCGTCGAGCTGGCCGCCCGCTACGACCTGATCGCGATGGACCACCCGTACGTCGGGCAGGCGCACGCCAATGCCGCCTTGATGCCGCTGGAAGAACTGCTTCCGGAGCCGTTCCTGCCGCAGCAGCGGGAGAACAGCACCGGCCCGAGCTTCGCGAGCTACACCTGGGCGGGCAGCCAGTGGGCGGTGGCCATGGACGCTGCGGCCCAGGTTTCGGCCTACCGTCCGGAGATGCTCGACGCGGTGCCGGCGTCCTGGGAGGACGTGACGGCCTGCCTGAACGAGCTGCCCCGGCACCAGGTGGTGCTTCCGGCGAACCCGACGCACCTGCTCTGCAGCCTGCTGACGCTGTGCTCGCAGATCGGGGGGAGCGGCTGGTTGGACCGGGCCGGGCTCGACCCGGAAGTGGCGGTGCCCGCGGCCGAGCGGCTGCTGGGCCTGCTGGCGCTGGTCGACGCGCGGTCGCTGGACCTCGACCCGATCGAGGCGCTGACCGCGATGTCCGCCGGCGACGTGGCCTATTCGCCGATGGTGTTCGGCTACGTGAACTACGCGCGCGACCACGCGGTCCGCTTCGCCGACATCCCGTCGCCGGACGGTGCGCCGGCCGGATCCCTGCTCGGCGGCGTCGGCCTGGCGATCTCGGCGAAGTGCGCGGAACCCGTTGCGGCGGCACGGTTCCTGTCGCACGTCGTCAGCCCGGAGTGCCAGCGCGGCGAGTACGCGGCGGCCGGCGGCCAGCCGGGCAACCGGGCGGCGTGGACCGATCCGGCGGTGGACGCGGCGTCGGGTGGGTTCTACTCCGCGACGCTGCGGACGCTGGACCGGGCCTTCGTGCGGCCCCGGCACATCGCCTACCCCGTGGTGCACCGCCGGGCGTCCGAGGAGATCCACCCACTGGTCCGGCGCGGGACGACGGCCGGGGAGATCGTGCGCCGGTTCAACGAGGTCTGCGCGGCGACATATTCGGAGCTGGAGCCGTGACGACGCTCGCCGAGCTGGTCGCCACCGCGCACCGGACCTTCGCCGTGCGCCCTGCCGTCGGCGCGCTGACCTTCGGCGACCTGGGCGCGCAGGCCCGGGCCGCGGCGACGGCGTTTCGGCGGCTCGGCCTGCGGCCGGGCGACCGGGTGCTGATCGCGCTGGACAACCGTCCGGAGGTGCTGGCGCTGGAACACGCGCTGTGGCTGGGCGGATTCGTGCGCGTCGCGGTGAGCACCCGGTTGCACCCGGCCGAGATCGCCGCGATCGCCGACGACTGCGCTGCCGCCGCGATCGTGACCGAGCTCGACGTGCCGGGGCGCCGGGTGATCGCGCCGGTCGCGGAGCTGTTCGCCGGCCCGGCCGACGACTTCGAGCCGCGCCGCGACCCGGACGAGCTCGCCGCGCTGATGTACACCTCGGGCAGCACGGGACGGCCCAAGGGCGCGCGGGTGACCAGCGGCGCGTGGGTCGCGATGGTGGCGGCGATGTGGCAGGAGCTGCCGCCGATCGGGCCGGACGACGTCGTGCTGCACGTCGCGCCGATGAGCCACTTCGGCGGCTCCGTCGGCTCCGCCTACACCCTGGCGGGCGCGGCGGCGGTGCCGCTGACCAGGTTCGACGCCGTCGAGGCGGTCGAGGTAGTCGAGCGGCACCGGGTGACCGCCGTGACGCTCGTGCCGACCATGCTCGAACGGCTCGCCGAGGTCATCGACCGGCCGACGAGCCTGCGCGCCGTCGTCTACGGCGCGGCCCCGATCTCGGTCCCGGCGATGCGCCGCGCGCAGCAGGCGTTCGGGGCGGTGCTGTACCAGTTCTACGGGCTGAGCGAAGCGCTCGCGCCCCTGACCGTGCTCTCCGCGGCCGACCACGCCACCGGTGACCCGCGGGTGCTCTCCTCCATCGGGCGACCGGTCGACTCGGTGGAGCTGTTCATCGTGGATGGTGAGATCGCCGTTCGCGGGCCGCAGATCATGCCCGGCTACTGGGGCGGCGAGCCGCTGCGGGACGGCTGGTTCCGCACCGGCGACCTCGGCCACCTCGACGCCGCCGGACGCGTCCACCTGGCCGGGCGGCGCAGCGAACTGATCGTGACCGGCGGCTTCAACGTCCACCCGGCGGAGGTCGAGCAGGCCATCGCCGCGCTGGACGGCGTCGCCGAGGTCGCCGTGCTCGGCGTGCCGGACGCGCGCTGGGGCGAGGCCGTTTCCGCCGCCGTCGTCCGCAGGCCCGGCAGCGAAGTGTCCGAAGAGGACGTTCGGCGGGCTTGCGCGCGGCGGATCGCCGGGTACAAGAAACCCCGGCGCGTCGTGTTCCTGCCCGAGCTGCCGCAGACCAGCACCGGCAAGCCCGACCGCAAGCGGCTCCGCGCCGCCTTCAGCTGACCCCGAAACCGAAAGGCAGGTGCGAAAGTCATGCCGGAGCAGGCATTGCAGGGGATCCGCGTCCTCGACTTCACCCAGATGATGCTCGGCCCCTACGGCACCCAGCTGCTGGCCGACCTCGGCGCCGACGTCATCAAGGTCGAGCGCCTCGACGGCGAGTGGGAGCGCGGCCTGCACATGCAGGGCGAGCTCGTCGGCGGCGACTCGGCGGCGTTCCTGGCGATGAACCGCAACAAGCGGTCGGTGGCGGTGGACCTGCGCTCCGAAGCGGTGCGCGAGGCGCTGCTGGAGATCGGCAAGACCTGCGATGTGGTGGTGGAGAACTTCCGGCCCGGCGTGCTGGCCCGCCGCGGCCTCGGCTTCGAGGACTTCCGCCGCGTGAAGCCGGACATCATCTACTGCTCCGGCTCCGGCTGGGGCCAGGACACCCGCTACGCCAGGGAGAACCGGCCCGGCCAGGACCTGTTGATCCAGTCGATGTCCGGGCTCGCCGCCAACGGCGGCCGGGCGGGCGACCCGCCGGCCCCGGCCGGCACCGCGATCGTGGACGCGGCCACCGCGCTGAACCTGGCCAACGGCATTCTCGCCGCCCTGGTGGCCCGGCTGCGCCACGGCGTCGGCCAGCGCGTCGAGGTGGACCTGTACTCGACGGCGATCTCCTTGCAGTGCCAGGAGATCTCGTCGATGGTCAACCAGGGCGCGGAGTTCTCCCGGTCGACCGAAGGCGTCGGCCAGGCGTGGCTGGACGCGCCGTTCGGGATCTACCGAACCGCGGACGGCTGGCTGGCCGTTGCGATGGCGCCGCTGGACGTGGTCGGCCCGCTGTTCGGCGCGCCGCAGGTCGCGGAGCTGGACGCCTGGGCGGACCGCGACGAGGTCAAGCGGATCCTGGAAGCCCGCACCGCGCAGTACCCCACGAAGGACTGGCTGGACGCGCTGCTGCCGGCGGGCGTGTGGTGCGCGCGGGTGCGCAGCACGAAGGAGGCGGTGGACGAGCTGCGGGCGGACGGCTCGGACCTGATCGTGCGCGCCCGGCACGCTACGGCCGGGGACATCGAGCTGATCGGCTGCCCGATCCGGCTGTCGGAGACGCCGTGGCAGTTGCGCTACGCGCCGCCGGTGGTGGGGGAGCACACCAGCGACGTCCTCGGCGAGGTGCTCAGCGCCGAGCAGATCGAGCGGCTGCGCGCGGACGGAGCCGTGGCATGAAGGTGCACGAGAACCTGGTGGAAACGCGGCAGGACGGCGTCGCCGTGCTGCGCATCGACCGGGAAAGCGCGCTCGGCGCGCTGTCGCGCGGCATGGTCGAGGCGTTGGGGGAGTACCTCGTGCGCCTGCGCTCGGACGACGAGGTGCGGGTGCTGGTGCTCACCGGCACCGGGCGCGGGTTCATCGCCGGGGCGGACATCAACGAGTACTCCGGCGTCGGCCGCACCGCCTTCGACGACTACCAGAAGCTCTCGCGCGGTGTGTTCGACCAGCTCGCCGCGCTGCCGCAGCCGACGATCGCAGCGGTCAACGGCTACGCGCTCGGCGGCGGCTTCGAGGTGGCGCTGTGCTGCGACTTCATCGTCGCCTCCACCGCGGCCCGGTTCGGCCTGCCGGAGGTGTCGCTCGGCCTGCTGCCCGGTGGGGGCGGCACGGTGCGGCTGGCCCGGGCGGTCGGGGCGCGCGTCACGAAGGAACTCGTGCTCACCGGTCGCCGGATGAAGCCCGACGAGGCGCAACGCCTCGGGTTGCTCACGGCGCTGGTGGAGCCGGACGAGCTGGTCCCGCGCGCGGTCGAGCTCGCGACGACGCTCGCCGGGCAGGCGCCGCTGGCGGTGCGGGAGGGCAAGCGGCTGGTCGACGACGGGCTGGAGACCGGGCTGGCCGCCGCGCTGACCCGCGAACAGCAGGTGTTGTCCTGGCTCTACACCACCGATGATGCACGGGAAGGCGTAGCGGCGTTCCTGGAGAAGCGATCGGCGGTGTTCGGTGGCCACTGACCTCGAACTGCGAAACGACCACCTGGCGGTGCGGTTGACGCCAGACCGGGGCGCGGACATCGCCGCGCTGACCGATGCCCGCTCCGGCGCGCAGCTGCTCTACCGCACGCCGTGGGCGGATTCGGCCCAGCCCGGGCCGTGGGCACCGGAATCCCGCCAGTCCTGGCAGGCGCTGTACCAGGGCGGTTGGCAGCTGCTGTGCCCCAACGCAGGCGACGCGTCGGACGTCGCGGGCGGCACCTGGGGATTCCACGGCGAGGCGTGCCTGCTGCGCTGGCAGGTCGAGGAGTCCACTTCGGACTCCGCGGTGCTCTCGGTGCGGTTGAGCCAGGCGCCGCTGCGGATCCGCCGCCGCGTCGAGCTGGCCGCATCGGTCCTGCGGGTGGTGGACGAGTTCCGCAACGAAAGCCCCGACCCGGTTTCGGTGGCGATCGTGCACCACCCGGCCTTCGGATCGCCCCTGGTGACGCCGGGGACGCGGATCGCGTCGGGCGCGCGGAAGCTCACGGTCGATCCGACGTCCGGCATGGAGCCCGGCGCGACGCTCTCGTGGCCCGTCCCGGCGCTCTCGACGCTGCCACCCGGTGGCCCGGGACAAGCCGCGCTCGCCTACTTCGGGGATTTCACCGAGCACTGGGTGTCGATCACCAGCGCCGACGGCGACCTCGGCGTGGCCATGGCGTGGAACGGCGACGTGCTGCCGAACGCCTGGCTGTGGTTCGAGGGCCACGCGACACCCGGATTGCCCTGGTACCGAACGGAATACGTCTTCGCGGCCGAGCCCGCCTCGACGATCCCGGCGGGCGGCGTCGAGCACGCGAAGGCGAGCGGCGGGAACCTCGTCGAGATCGGCCCGCGCGCGTCGGTGTCCACCGAGGTGTGCCTGGCGGTGCACCACGACCCCCGCCCGGTCACCGGCATGGACCTGACCGGCCGGATCACGTTCGAAGGAGACGACCGATGACGTTCCACGGCAAGGCCGCGCTGGTTTCGGGCGCGGGCAGCGGAATCGGCGCGGCGACGGCGCGCCTGCTGGCCGAGCGCGGCGCGGCGGTCGGCGTGACCGACCTCGACGGCGGCGCGGCGGCCCGGGTGGCGGAGGAGATCACCGCCGCCGGCGGCACCGCGACGGCGGTGGCGTGCGACATCCGCGACGCGGGCTCGGTGGAGTCGGCGGTGCGCGCGGTGGCCGACGGGCTCGGCGGGATCGACGTGCTCGTGCAGAGCGCGGGAATCGTGAAGTACGGCCAGGTGGTGGACTCCCCGGAAGCCGACTGGGACGCGGTCGTGGAGACCAACGTCCGGGGCCTGTTCCTGTTGGCCAAGCACGTGATCCCGGTGATGCGCACGCGCGGTGGCGGAGCGATCGTGTCGGTCTCCTCGGCGCAGGCGTTCGCGAGCCAGCCGCTGGTGGCCGGCTACTCGGCGAGCAAGGCGGGGCTGGTGGCGCTGACGAAGACGCTGGCGATCGACCACGGCCCGGACGGCATCCGGGTCAATTGCGTGGCGCCGGGCTCGGTGCGCACGGCGATGCTGGAGGACAGCGCCCGCCAGTTCGCCGGCGGCGACACGGAGCGGGCGTTCGCGGAGTGGGGCGCCCAGCACCTGATCGGCCGGGTGATCGAGCCGGCGGAGGTGGCCGCGGCGATCGCCTTCCTGGCGTCCCCGGAGGCCAGCGCGATCACCGGCACGACCCTCCTCGTCGACGGCGGCCTCACGGCCCGCCTCGCCGTCTGAAGCGGCGCCGTCCTACTGCGGACGTGCGGGTCTCCGGCTCCGCAATTTCCATTGAGGTTTTTTCAACCTCGTTTTGGGTGGCGGTGCGGGTAGCGGAACCTCAGCGTTCGCCTGGACTGTGGGTGCCCCTCCTGATGTATGCCCAATACACGGCGGAGGGGCCGTCCTCGCCAGGCGAACGCTGAGAACCCGCGGCGGTGCCGGTGCCGTAGGTGGGCTATGCACCTGCGGCGCATGCGACACCCATCGACGTGCGGTTTTGCGACCCGCGGCTGCGGGCCGACCAGGATGAAAAACGCTCAATGGAAATTGCGGTCCTCCGGTGTGTCGGGCCACGACATGCCGGAGGTTGTGGACAACTTCCGCAATTTCAATGGAAATCGGACCTTCGATTTCCATTGAAATTGCGGAACCCCGCAGGTCACAGGTGGGTGAGCAGTGAGGCCACGAGGGCCGCTCGCTCGGGTAGGGAGGCCGCGACGATCTGCTCGTCCGGGGCGTGGGCGCCGCGACCGACCGGGCCGAGGCCGTCGAGGCTGGGAACGCCGAGGGAGCCCGTCAGGTTGGTGTCCGCCGCCCCCGAGGCCGGGCGGCCCGAGGCCTCCTGCCCGACCGCTCGTGCCGCGCGGGCCAGCGCCCCGGCGAGTTCGCCGGGCCCCGGGTCCGTCCACACCGGACGGCTGGTGAGGATGTCGGCGGCGACGGTGGTGCCGGGGCGGATCGGGCTCAGGTCGCGCAGGGCCGCCAGCACGGCCCGCTCGGTCGTGGTGTCGGTGAAGCGCATGCCGATCTCGCACCACGCCTCTCCCGGGACCACGTTGGTCCGGCCGCCGCCGGCGATCGTGCCGACGTTGCACAGCATGTCCGGGTGCGCCGCCGCGATCCGGCGCACGGCCAGCAACTGGTCGATCAGCTCCTCGATCGCCGACGCGCCGTCCTCCGGTGCCAGCGCCGCGTGCGCTTCCCGGCCGGTGACGCTGATGCGCGCGCGGGTGCTGCCCCAGCGGGCGGTCTTCACCGCGCCATCCGGGTGCGGCGGCTCGAAGCCGAGCGCCGCCACCGCGTTCGCGCAGTGCTCGGCGATCAGCTCGCGCGCCGATGGCGACCCGACCTCCTCGTCGGCCACCACGATCATCGTGATCGGCCGGTGGTCGGCCCGGGCGAGCATCTCCAGGGCGGTTTCGAAGACGACGAGCCCGCCCTTCATGTCGTAGACGCCCGGCCCGTGGATCCGGCCGTCGCGCTCCAGCCACGGCACCGCGCCATCGAGCGTGCCGGCGGGCCACACCGTGTCGTGGTGGCCCAGGCACAGGATCGGCCGTTCGCCCTGCCTGCCGCCGGTGCCGGGGAAGTGCGCGAGCAGGTTCGCGCCGGTGGCGTGCGCGCGTCGTTCGGTGCGGGCGCCGAGCTCGGCGTAGCGCTGCTCCAGCAGGTCGAGCAGGGCGTCGAGCGCGGGCGCCTGCCCGCTCGGCGTCTCCAGCCGGACGTAGCGGTGCAGCCGGTCGCGCATCCGCGCGGCGTCGGCGGGCCGGGCATCGATCAACGCATCAGTCACAGATACGGAACGTATAACCCGAACCCTGTCGAGACAACCCTGTTGACAAAACGGATTTAGCGGCTCATGTTGTCCGGGTTACGTTTCATATGTTCGGTTGCAGCGGGTGTTCATCCCGATGCGCCGGGCGAGGAGGAGTCGTGGGGCGCGGACCGGAATCGGCTGTCCTGGCCGGCGACTTCGTCGTGCAGAACCTGGACACCGCCGAGCTGCAGCGGCAGGCCGCCGCGCTGTACCGGCGCGTCTTCGGCTACCAGAATCCCGACGTCGGGCTGAGCCCGCCGCTGCTGACCGGGCTGCTGCGCAACGGCGGCTCCGCCGTCGGTGCCGTCGCCGCCGACGGCACCTTGCTCGGCTTCGCCTACGGGATGCGAGGCGGTGACGAAGAAGGCATGTACCACTACTCGCAGGCAGCGGTCGTCGCGCCGGAGAGCCAGGGCCTCGGGCTGGGCCGCAGGCTGAAGCTGGCGCAGGCGGCCGTCGCGCGCGACACCGGCATGCGCTTCATGCGCTGGTCCTACGACCCGCTGATCTCCCGCAACGCGCACTTCAACCTGGACGTCCTCGGTGCGCTCGGACGCTGGTACGTCGACGACTTCTATCTGCACGAGCGCTCGGACCGGGTGGTCGTCGAGTGGGATCTCGAACGGCCGCCCACCCCGGCCGCCACGACCGGCCCGAACCGGCCCACTACCCGCGCCGACTGGGGCCGCCGGCAGCAGCGGGGTGCGCACGGCTGGCTCGCGTTGCCGACCGATCCGACGCTGCTGGGCCCGGCCGAGGACGCCGAGGTGCGTGCCGCGGTTCGCGCGGGTTTCCACGAGTTCCTGGCGCGGGGGCTCGTCGCCCGGTCCTGCCGCCAGGTCTCGGCGGAGACCTCGGTTTACTGGTTCGCCCCACCGACCGACGATCGGAGCCGAACGTGACCGCCCGCAACGCCAACCGCGACCTCGCCAGCCCCCGCCAGCGCTTCGACGCGCGGGTGCAGCGCCGCTCGGCGGCCGTCCTGCAACAGCGCGTCATCGAGCAGGAGATCCGCTCGCTGGACGCGGCGATGGCGTCGATCGGCCACGACGGATCGGTGGAGCGGGCCGCCGCGCTGGTGGTCGGCGCCCGCCGCCGGTTCATCCTGGGCGCGGGCAAGTCCTTCGGCTACGCGTGCCTGCTGGCCGCCGACCTGGGTGCCTCGCTGTCGAACGTGACCACCATCGACGGCCGGATCGTGCAGGCCATCGACGTGCTGACCGAGGTGCGCTCCAGCGACGTGCTGGTCGTCTTCTCGCTGCGCCGCTACCGCCGCGAAAGCGTCGAGGTGGCCCGCCAGTTCGCCGCCGCCGGCGGCGAACTGGTGGTGGTCACCGACGCCGAGGACGCGCCGCTGTCCGCCGTCGCCGACGCGGTGATCGTCGTGCCCACCGAGAGCGCGTCCTATTCGGACTCGCCGACCGCCGTCGCCGCCGTCGCGCACGTGCTGGCCACCCTGACCACCGCGAGCGCCAAGGGCGCCCAGCGCCGCCTCGGCGAGCGGGACCGCTTCTCCCGCTCCCTGGACATCTACCTGGACGAGGCCGACAACCCCGAATCGGAGAACCCGTGAAGATCGACAGCGCGACGCTGCACCGCGTTCGGCTTCCGCTGAAGCACAGCTTCCAGACCAGCTCGCACCGCAAGGACCACCTGGAGCACGTCCTGGTGCGGCTCACCGACGAGACCGGCGCGGTGGGCTGGGGCGAGATCGCCTCGCCGTCCGACCCGTTCTACGCGCCCGACACCGTCGAGACCAGCTGGCTGATCGCCACCGAATACCTGCTGCCCGCCATCCTCGGCCGCGAGGTCGAGCACCCGGGCCGGCTCGGCGAGCTCTACGGCAAGGTGCGCGGGCACCGCTTCGCCGCCGCCGGCGTCGACGCCGCCGGATGGGCGCTGTGGAGCGGGTTGCGGGGCGTGCCGCTGGCGAAAGCGCTTGGCGGCGAACGGGAAACCGTGGTGGCCGGGGTGTCGCTGGGCATCGAGCGCACCATCGACGAGCTGCTCGAACAGGTGCAGCGGCAGGTCGACGCCGGTTATCCGCGGGTGAAGCTGAAGATCGCGCCGGGCTGGGACGTCGAGCCGGTGAAGCAGGTCCGCGCCGCGTTCCCGGCGCTGAACCTGCACGTCGATGCCAACGGCGCCTACCTCGACATCCCGGAACACCGGGCGCTGCTGCGAGAGCTGGACGACTTCGAGCTGGCCATGATCGAGCAGCCGTTCGCGCCGCGCGCGCTGCTGCCGTCCGCGCAGCTCCAGGAAAGCATCGAAACCCCCGTCTGCCTCGACGAATCCGTCGACACCCTGGACGATCTGCGCACCGCGATCGCACTGCGGGCCGGGCGCATCCTCAACATCAAGGCGTCCCGGATGGGCGGGCTGACCACTGCGGTCGCCGCGCACGACCTGGCCCGCGACGCGGGCTGGCCGGTGTGGTGCGGCGGGATGCACGAGTTCGGCATCGGCCGCATCGCCAACGTCGCGCTGTCCAGCCTGCCCGGTTTCACGCTGCCATCGGACGTTTCGGCGTCCGACAAGTACTACGCCCGCGACGTGGTGTTCCCGCCGCTGGTCGCGCAGCACGGGGCCGTCGCCGTGCCCACCACCCCGGGGCTCGGCGTCGAGGTCGACGAGGACTTCATCGCCCAGCACAGCCACCAGACCCACAGAAAGCAGTCCTCATGAGCAATGTGGACAGTGCCGACGCCTCGCCGGGCGCGGACGCCCCCGCCGGACGATCCCGAGCCCGGTCCCTGACCATCACCTGCAGCGCCATCGCCGGACTCGTGCTGTCCGCGGCCGTCGGACCGTTCGCCCAGGCACCGACGTTGTGGGGGCTGGTGCCGATCGTGCTCTACGCGGTGCTCGCGCTCGTCGGCATGGACATCATCGTGGCGACCGTCGTGGCGGTGATCTCCGCGCTGCTGATCATGCTGCCGACGCCCGCCGCGGTCGGCGAGCTGCTCGGCGAATCGCTCGGCGAGCAGGTCACCGTGATCGGCCTGGTGATCATGCTCGGCGCCGGGGTCGGCGAGATCCTGCGCACCACCGGCATCGCGGCGACCATCGTGCGCGGCGTGATGCGCGCGGTCGGCGACCGCGGCCGCACCGCCGCGACGCTCGGCGTGATGATCTCCTGCCTCATCCTCGTCGCCAGCCTCGGCACCCTCGCCGGTGCGCTGGCCATCGCCGCTCCGCTGCTGCTGCCGATCGTCGCCCGGCTCGGCTTCACCCGCTCCGCGACCGCCTCGATGATGTTCATCGGCGGCTGCGCGGGCCTCGCGCTCGCGCCGTTCGCCGGTTCCAACGTCGCCATCATGAGCGCGGCCGAGGTCGGCTACCTGCAGTACCTGCTGTACGGGGCGGGGCCGCTGGCGGTGCTGTCGCTGGTCGCCGGGTTGCTGATCGTGCCGTGGATGCAGCGGCGCACCGAGGGCACCGGCGACGAGTACGACGCGGCCGATCTCGGCGCCACCGACGAGAAGCCGATGCGCGGCAGCGGCCGTGCGACCGCGGCGTTCGGCATCGTCCTGGTCGCCAGCGTCGCGTACGCGATCGTCTCGGGCGCGGGCACCACGTTTCCGCTGCTCGCGCTGCCGGTGCTGGGCATCGTGGCCGGGCTGGCCGGCGGGCTCGGACCGGTGGAGATCGCTACCCAGATGTACCGGGGCGCGGCGCGGCTGGTGAACGTGTTCCTGCTGTTCTGGCTGCTGGCGGTGCTGTTCGCCGCGATCGACGAGCTGCAGCCGTTCCAGGTCGTCCTCGACACCTACGGCGCCGACCTGCAGGGCCTGCCGCCGTTCGTGTTCGCGCTGGTGATCGCCGCGCTCGGCTGGGTCGGCGTGCCCGGCGCCACCGCCGCGCAGGTGGTGTTGCTGGACAAGGTCTTCGGCGAGCTCGCGGCCGGCGTCGGGGTCACCACCGGCGCCTGGGTCGTGGTGCTGCTGTTCGCGTCCAAGGCGGACACCTACGGGCCGTTCCCCAACGCCAACATGTCAGCGCGATGAGCCTGGCGCGTTCCACCAACCTGAAGAACACGCTGCTGACCGGCTTCGCGCTGCTCGTGCCGTGCTGCCTGCTGTACGCCGCGATCCTGTTCTTCGAGACCTGATGAGCACCTCCTCAGCCAGCCCGGAGCCGTGCGGCCTGCTGGCGAGGGGGAGGAGTGAACGGCCTGTTCGCGCCGCCTATCGGAACAAACGGTCCGTTCGCCACATGCGCCGGATTGAGCGAACGGACCGTTCGCGCCGTCTAGCGAGGTGAACAGGCCGTTGACTCGAAACCCCGAAAGACTCACGGCTCGCGGAAGAACGAGAAGGAACAGGTGCCCAATTTGTTCGACATCGTGATCAACGGCGGCGACGTCGTCGACGGGACCGGCGCGCCGCGACGGCGCGGCAACGTGGGCGTCGTCGGCGGCCGGATCGCCGAGGTCAGCACCGAGAAGCTGGCCGGGGAGCGGGAGATCGACGCCACCGGGCAGGTCGTCGCGCCGGGCTTCATCGACCTGCACTCGCACGCCGACTACACCCTCGAAGGACATCCCGGCGCCGCCACGCAGATCCACCAGGGCGTCACGACGCTGATCACCGGCAACTGCGGGCACTCGCCCTTCCCGTTCACCGATCCGAACCTGATCCGCCGGGCGAGCATCATCGACGACCGCGCGCTGAGCTGGAACTGGCGCGACGCGGCCGGTTTCCGCGAGACCGTCGACGGCGCGGCCCTGAACGTCGGCCTCCAGGTCGGGCACAACGCGGTGCGCCTCGCGGTGCTCGGAGACGTCGACCGCGCACCCGACCAAGACGAGCTGGCGCGGATGTGCGCGCTGGTGAAAACCGCCGCGCAGCAAGGAGTCGTGGGCTTCTCCACCGGCCTGATCTACGCGCCGGGGGTGTTCGCCGACGCCGCCGAGGTGCGCGCGCTGGTCGCCGCGGCGGCATCGGCCGGCCTGCTGTACTCGACGCACATGCGCAACGAGGCGGCGACGTTGCTCGACGCGGTGCGCGAAGCGATCGAGGCCGCGGAGCTTTCCGGTGCGCGGCTGGAGATCTCGCACCTCAAGGCGATGGGGCCGGAGAACCACGGCAAGGTCGTCGAAGCCCTCGCGCTCATCGACGCGGCACGCGAGCGGGGAGTGGACGTCGCCGCCGACGTCTACCCGTACACCGCCTCCAGCACCTCGCTGGTGTCCCGGCTGTCGGCGTGGGCGGTCGACGGCGGCAAGGACGCGCTCCTGGCGCGGCTCGCCGACGCCGCCGTCCGCGAGCGCATCGCCGCCGAGCTGCGCGCGAGGTTCGGCCGCGACATCGATCCGGAAGGCGTGATCATCGCCGACCTGCCGATCGGCGCCGAAAGCCCGCACATGGGGTTGTCGATCGCGGAGATCGGCCGCCGAGCGGGCACCGATCCCGCCGAGGCGGCGCTGCGGGTGCTGGAGGAGCACGCGGCGAACGTGGCGATCGTGAACCACGCGATGAGCGAGGCGGATGTCGAAACGGTGCTCCGGCACCCGTGGGTGTCGGTGGCCAGCGACGGCTGGACCCTGTCCGAGCAGGGCGACGGCCGTCCGCACCCGCGCAGCTTCGGCACGTACGCGCGGGTGCTCGGGCGCTACGTGCGCGAGCGCGGGGTGCTGCCCATCGAGGAAGCGGTGCGGAAGATGACCGCCCTGCCCGCCTCCCGCGCCCGGCTGACCGACCGGGGCGTGCTGGCGGCGGGCAAGGCCGCCGACATCGCCGTGTTCGATCCTGGCGCGATCATCGACAATTCGACCTTCGAGCAGCCCTGGCGACTGGCGACGGGATGCTCGACGGTGCTGGTCAACGGCGTGCCGGCGCTGCTCGACGGCGGCGCGACCGGCCGTCGCGGCGGAGCGGTGCTGGCGCCGGCGTGATCAGGGCTTGCGGCCGACCCCGGCGAGGCCGGTGAAGCGCTCCGGGTGTTCGTCGACGTCCGCCTTGGCCGCCGGGCGCCACAGCGGCAGCGGCACCACGCCCGGCTCCAGCAGCTCGAAGCCCTCGAAGAACGCCTTGACGTCCGCCCTGGGGCGCATGGTCATCGGGGTCGCCGTGCGCTGGCGGTAGAGGTCGGCGTGGGACGACGCCACGTCGGGCCGGCCCTCCGGGGCGGCGTGCGAGATGACCAGGAAGCTGCCGGGCGCGAGCGCGTCCCGGTACCTGGCGACGATCTCGTACGGCCGGGCCTCGTCGCCGACGAAGTGCAGCACCGCGACCATCATCAGCGCCACCGGCCGGCTGAGGTCGAGCAGGTCGGCGACCTCGGGGGAGCCGAGCACCGCGTCCGGGTCGCGCAGGTCCGCGCGGATGATCGAGGCGTTCGGGTTGTCCCGCAGCAGGTTCTTGCTGTAGGCCACCGCGACCGGATCGGTGTCCACGTAGACCACGCGGGCGTCCGGCGCCGCCTGCTGGGCGACCTCGTGCACGTTGCCGACCGTCGGGATGCCCGATCCGAGGTCGAGGAACTGGCGGATGCCCTGGTCCGCGCAGTGCTGCACGGCCCGCCGCAGGAAGGCGCGGTTGGCCTGCATGATCAGCGGCAGCTCCGGCCACATCCGGATGGCCTCCTCGGCCATCTGGCGGTCGATCGCGAAGTTGTGGTTGCCGCCGAGGTAGTAGTCGTAGACCCGGGCCGCGTTGGGCTTCTCGAGATCGATGCTCTCCGGCTCGGTCGGCGTCTGCGGCATCCGGTCCTCCTCACGGCTGGGTGGCGCCACCCGCCACCCAGCCGTGATGCTAACCCCGCCCGTTATGTCCTGTCTCCAAGGGCGACCGCGGAGATCACGCCGCGGCTCCCGCGCGCCGGTCGAGCTTGACCACCACGCCGAGGGCCACCAGGGCGACCGCCGCGCCACCGGTCATGGTGATCGCCATCGCCGGGCCGTCGTTGCCGAGGACGCCGACCAGCGGCGCGATCAGCGCGCCGAGGCCGAACTGCCCGGCGCCAAGCAGCGCGGCGGCGGTCCCGGCGGCCTCGCCGTGCCGCGACAGCGCGAGCGCCGGGGCGTTCGGCAGCACGAAGCCCATCGCCCCCAGCACCAGCCACAGCGGCACGATGAACCCGTACAGCCCGCCGGTCCCGGTGGTGGTCAGCGCCGTCAGCACCAGGCCGGCGACGGTCGCGGCCACCAGCGCGCCGGTGACGATCTGCTTCGGCGTGTACCGGTTCAGCAGCACGACGTTGAACTGGGACGCCCCGATGAGCGCCACCGCGCCGACGCCGAAGACCAGCCCGAACGCCTGCTGGTTGAGGCCGAACTGCTCCTGCAGCACGAACGACGAGCCGGAGATGTAGGAGAACAGCGCCGACATCGCCAGCGCCGCCACGATCGCCAGCAGCACGAAGTCGCGGTCGGTGAGCAGCGTCCGGTAGGTGCGCAGCACCGGCCGGAACTCCGCGACCTGGCGGCGCTCCGGCGGGAGCGTCTCCTGCAGCGCGAAGATGGCGACGACCAGCAGGCCCGCGCCGATGAGCGCCAGCGCGCCGAACACGCCACGCCACGACCCGGTCAGCAGGATGGCGCCGCCCAGCGTCGGCGCGAGGATCGGCGCCACGCCCATCACCAGCATCAGGCGGGACATCGCGGTGGCCGCCGTGCGCCCGGTGAACAGGTCGCGCACCACGGCCAGCGCGACGACCATCGTGGCCGCCGCGCCGACGCCCTGGAGCGCGCGCAGGACGCCCAAGACCGCCACGTTCGGCGCGAAGAGGCAGGACACCGACGCCGCGATGTGCACGGCCGTGCCCGCGATCAGCGGGATCCGCCGGCCGACGATGTCGGAGAACGGCCCGATCAGCAGCTGGCCGAAGCCGAGCCCGAGCAGCGTGCCGGTGAGGGTGAGCTGCACGGTGGACGCGGAGGCCTGCAGGTCGTTGCCGATCGCCGGCAGCGCCGGCAGGTACATGTCGATGGTCAGGGGGCCGAGGGCGATGAGCGCCCCCAGCACGAGGATCACCCGGAATCGCTCGAATCCGGTCGGCTCTTCGGTCACCGGGCGCGCACGGTGTGCCTCCGGTGGGCTCTGCACCGCAACGTTGTCCATCATTGCCTTTCGAATTCACCGCGGAAGGATTTGGGGAATCTGACTCGGGCTTCAGCGATCCGGTCGATCTTTTTGTTCCCGGCTCCGCGTCGAATTCGCTGTGATGAGGGCTACATCGGTCGCCTCTGGTCCGGAACCTTTTGGCAGCGCCGGATTTCGACCGATTTATGTTAACGTCGCTAAATATCCATTGTGGACCGAAATGCCGTTCGGGAAAATGTCAAATGAATTTCCGGGGTGAAACGGTGCCGCAACGCCGGGCCGCGTCGGCGGCGATTTCGCGCGAAATCGACGTTCGTCCCGCGTGCGGTCCGTCGATTTCGCGCGAAATCGCCCTCGCTGCGCGATGGGGCACTAGGCGGCTCGGCTGCTGGCGATGAGGTCCCGCCGCTCGCGTTCGCCCAAGCCGCCCCAGACCCCGTAGGGCTCGCGGGTCTTCAGCGCATGGGCTCGGCATTGCCGCATGACCGGGCAATCCTCGCAGATGCGCTTCGCCCGCCGTTCGCGGTTCTCGCGGGCGCTGCCGCGCTCGTTCTCCGGGTGGAAGAACCTGCTGGCCTTGACGTCGCGGCAGGCGGCCTGGAGCTGCCAGTGCCAGGCTTCGCTGACCGGTTTGGGCAACCGAGCTGTTGCGGCCACTGCTACCACCTCCGGTGATCTCGCTTTCGCCGGCACTCAGTCGCCCTACCCGGGTCGGCGCCCCGGCACACGTGCCGCCGGGAAGATCGAGCCGGATTCACTTGATCGTTCGCGTACCCTGCCAACGGATCGGGTGTGCACAGTGGACGGTCCCGTCGAGCCGTCCGCCCTGCTACCGGTCGGGGGTACTCTCTAGTCCGGACCGGCGGCGATGGGAGCGGAGATGCACGGATACACCGGGGACAAGGACAACTACCTGAAGCGCTTGGCGCGCATCGAGGGGCAGGTCCGCGGCTTGGCCCGGATGATCGAGGAGGACAAGTACTGCATCGACATCCTGACGCAGATCTCCGCGGCCACCAAGGGCCTGCAGGCGGTGTCGCTGCGGCTGCTGGACGAGCACCTCAAGCACTGCGTCGCCGAGGCGCTGTCCGAGGGCGGGAAGAACGCCGACGAGAAGGTGCGCGAGGCGAGCGAGGCGATCGCGCGGCTGGTCAAGTCCTGACCCGAGCCACCGCCGCGCCGAAGTCGAGTGGTGGGTGAGGGGCACCCGGGACCGGGTCGCGGGTGCCCCTCGCTGCGGGTGGTCAGCCCTGGGGGAGCAGGCCGCGCATGGTGTCGATCTCGGCTTGCTGGGTGTCGATGATCTGCTGCGCCATCTGCTTCGCGGCCGGGAACCGGCCGCTGTCGAGCTCGGTCCGCGCCATGGTGACCGCGCCCTCGTGGTGCTTGATCATCAGCGTCAGGAACTGCCGGTCGAACTCCGCGCCGCGGGCCTGTTCGAGCTGCTGCATCTCGGTGTCCGACATCATGCCGCCCATGTCGCCGTGACCCATGTCGCCGTGACCCATGGCGCCGTGGTCCATGCCGGGCATGGACGCCGGGGCGCCCCAGTCGCGCAGCCAGCCGGTGAGCGTCTGGATCTCCGGGCCCTGCGCGGCCTCGATCTGCCGGGCGAGGTTCCTGACCTCCTCGGACTGCGCCCGCTCCGGCACCAACCGGGACATCTCGATCGCCTGCTCGTGGTGCGGGATCATGCCCTGCGCGAACGTGACGTCGGCCGCGTTGTTCGCCGCCTGCTGGTCGGCCCCGGGCTGGCCGGCGCTGGTCGGCGCCCCGTGGCCGGGCATGTTGCTCATGTCGTCACCGCCGCCGCAACCGGCCAGGACGGCCGCCGCCGCGACCGCGCCGATGGCAGCGGTGAGCACGCGCGTGCGCTTCATGGTGTTGTCCTCGTCTTTCGTGAGCTGAAAAGGGCATGCGGAAGCAGGTCACGTGGATCCGTGGCCGTTCAGCTGCCGATCAGCGCCGAAGCACGCACAACACCGCTAACCGCCGGGGCACCGGGGTGGGCGGCCGGAAGCGGGTGAACGCCGTGACCGCGAGGGGCTTCGGGTTCTCCGCCGAGGCGCTCGCGATGCGGCGCAGGAGGGGGAGCAGGAGCGCGATGAACCCGGCGGCGATCGCCAGGCACAGGTGCAGCAGGCCGTGGTCCGGCGCCGCGGGCGGTTCGCCGTGCTCGGTGGCCATCGCGGAATGCATGGCTACCGCGGCCGACTGGTGTGGCTGGTCGTGCTGCGCGGGCACGTGGTGCATCAGCACCACGCCGAGCGCGAGGACCACCAGGAGTCCCCACCGCACCAGCCTCGAACGCGCCTGCACGACACTAACCATACCCGGGCTGGGTTTCAGGACCTGACGAGCCGGGCGATCGCGTCGCTGGCCTCGCGGATCTTCTCGTCGGCCTGCCCGCCGCCGTCGGCCACCGCCTCGGCGACGCAGTGCTGGAGGTGTTCGTCCAGCAGTCCCAGGGCCACCGCCTGCAGGGCCTTGGTGGTCGCCGAGACCTGGGTCAGCACGTCGATGCAGTACTCGTCGTTGTCGATCATCCGGGCCAGGCCGCGCACCTGGCCCTCGATGCGGCGCAGTCGCTTGGCGTAGTCGTCCTTGTTCTGGGTGTAGCCGTGCATCGCGACCTCCTCGGGGTCTTCGGCGACACCTCCGTTATACCCCCAGGGGGTAGTGTCGGCAAGGTGGCCTCAGAGGAAGCCGTCCGTCCGGACCGGCTCCTTGGCGGACTCCGGGTCGCGGCGCTCGGTGCGCCGCAGCCACAGCACCCCGCCGAGCTGCACCAGCGTGGCGGCGCCGGTCATCACGGCGGCGATGACGGCGAACGCAGGCCACTCGTAGATGAAGCCGAGCACCACGGCGGCGACGAAGAAAAGCGCCGTGCGCACCAGCAGCACGCTGAGCCGACTCTTGTTGATCACTCCGGGGCACCTTCCTGCAGACATCCGCCACCGCGAGTGTAGGCGGCCCGATATGTCCGGCTGTGTCCCGCGTGGCCCTGAAGGGGGCCGAGCTGGGTGGAGGCGGCGATCTCACAGTGGGGCATTGGGGCCGCGGTCAGATCTTGACGGCGGGGTTCGCCCGGCGGTTGCGTCTCCCGCTACCGTGGTCGGGGTATTCGGTCAGGCCGGGGGTGGGCATTGGTTGCGTTTCCGCGGATTCCGCGGGAGATGTTCGTCTTCGCCACCACCGAACGCGCCGACCTGCACACCGCCGCCCTTTACGCCTTCGGTGAAGCCAACGAGCGGTTGGAAACCGCGCTGACCTTCGACGATGTGCACGCCAGGCTGCGGTCGGTCGGCTGGTTCGAGCCGGTTGCCGACGAAGAACTCGATGCGACGCTGTCCCGGCTGCGGCAGTGGGGTCTGGTCGACGTGGTGCAGAACCACGCCGCGCACTACACCACCGCCGAGGATTACGAGCGCAAGAACCTCCAGTACCTGCTTACCAAGCGCGGTGAGGCGGCTTTCGAAGGCGTGCAGCACGCGCTGTCCGTGCTGGCTTCGAGCGGGGCGTTGCAGACCGCCGTGCTGGATGCGATCGCCGAGCGGCTCGGGGAGTTGCACAGCCTCATGAGCGCGGAAGTCGCGTCGAACCGCCGGATCTACACCACGCTGGTGGAGCTCGAAGGCCATCTCGATGCGCTGCGCACCAACACCAAGCAGTTCAACAGCGAACTGCAGCGGCTGCTGCGCGCGGACCAGCCGGATCTGGCGACCTTCCAGGAGGTCAAGCGGGCCACCGTCGGGTATCTGCAGGAGTTCGTGACGAACCTGGATCAGCGGCGCCACACCATCCGGGAGGCGGTCGGCCTGGTCGAGGAGCTGGGCGTCGACGCGCTGCACCGGCGCGCGGTGGTGGGCGCCGAGCTGCCGAAGCTGAGCGCCTCGGATCCCGAAGCGGAATGGTTGCGGCACCGTGCCGCGAAGTGGGCCGGGCTGCGCGCCTGGTTCCGGCCCGTGGATGAGGCCGCGCCACGGGTGGACGAACTGCAGGACATCGCCCGGCGCGCGATCATCCAGCTGCTGCGCGCGCTGGACCGGATGAGCGATGTGCGCCGCCGGTCCACCAGCGCGGCGGCGGACTTCCGCGCCCTGGCGAGGTGGTTCGCCGCCAGCGGCAGCGAAGACGAAGCGCACCGGTTGTTCAACGCCGCGTTCGGGATGTGGCCGGCCCGGCACGCACATCTCGCGCACGACGACGGCGAGCTGATCTCCAGCGGCGAAAGCTGGGCGCAGGTGCCCCCGGTGCCGGTCTCACCGTTGCTGCGCAGCAGCGGCCGCACCGAGCGGATCGCTCGCACCGGCAAGGTCCGCGACGTCGAAGAGGTGCGTCGTCTCCGGCGTGAACAGGCCCGGCGGGAGCGCGCCGAACTGGAGGCCGCCTGGGAGCAACTGGCCACCCCGGGCCCGATGCGGCTGTCCGGGGTCGGTGAGCTGGACCACGACGGCTTCCACCGGCTGCTGGAGCTGATCGGCCGCGCCCTGGCCGCCCGTGCGGACGGCACCGGCGTGCGGCGGGCGATGACCTCCGACGGGCGGGTGGAGATCCTGCTGCGCACCCCGCACGACGCGGCCACCGCCACCGTGCACACGCCGTGCGGGGTGTTCACCGGGCCGGACTTCATCATCGACATTCGCACCACCGGCTCGCGGCCGCGGGCCCAGGAGGCGCGGTGAGCAACCTCAACAACCAGCTCGTCAAGCAGGAAACCGAGGAGGTCGCCCGAGGCATCCGCCTGCTGCTGGCCAAGCCGCTGCTCACCGCGGCCGCCGACGAGGACGGCTTCGACCTGGTGCGGCGGCGGCGCGACCCGATCGCGAAGTGGTTCGACTACTACTGCGGCTGGCGGGCGCACGTCGAGCCCCGGCTCGGCTACGCGCGGCTCGGCAAGGTCACCGACCGGCCTGACCCGAGCCGCCCGGCCCGCAGGGTGCGCTCTTCGCGGGCGCCGTTCGACCGCCGCCGCTACACGCTGCTGTGCGTCGCCGCCGCGGAACTGCTGGCCGCCCCGGTGACCACGATCGGGCTGCTCGCGGACCGGATGGTGCAGGCCACCGCCGCGGAGCCGGAGCTGCCGACGTTCGACCCCACCCGCCGCGAGGAACGATCGGCGTACGTGGACTCGTTGAAGTGGCTGGAGCGCTGCGGCGCGATCCGCCCGGTGGACGGCAGCACCGAGAGCTACCTGGACCACGCCGACGCCAAGGTGCTGTACCAGGTCGACACGACGCTGCTGGTGCGGTTGCTGGCCGCGCCGATCCCACCGTCCAGATTGGACGAACCGGAGATCCCCGCGCTGCTGGCCGAAAGTCGCTACGGCGACGCGGCGGACCCGGACGCGGCCGTGTCGGAGAACCAGCGCAACCTGTGGCTGCGGCATTCGATCATGCGGCGTCTGATCGACGACCCGGTGGTGTACCGCGCGGACCTGACCCCGGCACAACTCGGCTACCTCGCCTCGCCGACCGGCCGGCGGATCATCGCCCGCGGCGTCCACCAGGCGGGCTGCGTGCTGGAGGAACGCTCCGACGGCTACCTGGTGATCGACCCGGATGCGATCGCGACCGACACGAAGTTCCCGGACGACAGTTCGCACCCCAAGATCGCGGCGCTACTGGTGCTGGACAAGCTCAACGAGGCCGGGGACTGGCTGCCGGCCGGCGAACTGGAGCTCGCCGCCGCCGAACTGCTCGACCGTTTCCGCTCCTGGGGCAAGGCATACCGCTCCGACGGTGGAGCCCAGCGGCTCGCCCACGACGCGGTGGCGATCCTCCGCGCCTTCGGCCTGGCCGAGCGGCGCGCCGACGGCGCGATTCGCGCGCTCCCGGCAGCGGCCCGCTACGCCGTCGAGCGCATCCAGACCGACGAAGCAGGACACCGATGACCGTCACCGAACTCAACGCCGAGCGAAACCACCCGCAGCGCTGGCGGCCGACCCGCGCCGGGATCGTCAACATCTGGCGCTACTACGGGGAAACGTTCGAGTTCCACCAGGGGCGGCTGCTGCTGCGCGGCCCCAACGGCACCGGCAAGTCCAAGGCGCTCGAACTGCTGCTGCCGTACCTCTTCGACGCCAGCCTGCGGCCGCACCGGCTGTCCACCTTCGGCAGCGGCGACCGGACGATGCACTGGAACCTGATGGGGGAGGGCAACACCGGCAGCACCAGGGTCGGCTACGTGTGGCTGGAGTTCGGTCGCGTCATCGACGGCGAACCGGCCTGGTTCGGCTGCGGTGCCCGGCTGCAGGCCACCGCCAACACCAAGAACGTGACGTCCACGTACTTCACCACCACGCGGCGCATCGGCTTGCCGGGCGGCGTGCGACTGGTCAACGAAGCCGGCAGGCCGCTGATCAAGAACGATCTCGTCACCGAGATCGGCGACGACGGCGAGGTGTACGGCTCGTCGGCCGACTACCGGCGCGCGGTCCGGCAGACGCTCTTCCCAGGGGTGAGCGAACAGCGCTACGACGCGCTGATCACCGCGCTGCTGCAGTTGCGCACGCCGAAGCTGTCGGAGCGGCTGGACCCCAGTGTGCTGTCCACGCTGCTCTCCAAGGCCCTGCCGCCGTTGGACCACACCGACATCGCCGAAATCGCCGAAGGATTCGAACGCCTCGATCGGCAGCGCGAAGAACTCAAGGCCCTCGATGACGAGGTCGCCGAGGCCGAGAAGCTCGCCGCCCGGCAGAAGACCTATGCCCAGCGCGTCCTGCGGTCCACCGCGGCCGGACTGATCGCCGCCACATCGAAGATGACCGAGGGCACCCGCGCGGCCCGGGAAAGCCGCGAAGAACACGCCGCGGCGCAGGCCGAACTCGCCGAGGTGGCCGAGCGGGACGAGGCCCTGGCAGCGGCGAAAGGCAGCACGGACGCTCGCATCGAAGGCATCGTCGACTCGCACGCCTACCGCGAGGGCAGCCGACTGCCCCAACTGCGGCAATCCGTCGACGCAGCGGAGCGCCGCGCCGCCGAGGCGGCCGGACACGCGGCGAAGCTGCGCGAACAGGCCGAGCGGGACGCCGGACGCGCTGCGGAGCACGCGCGTCTTGCGGAGCAAGCGGAGCACGAGACGGGCCGGAGGTCCGGCGACGCCCGGCAAGCCGCGGAGCGAGCCGGCATGCAGGCGGTGTTCGAGGAGATCGCGCGAAGCGCGGACACCGCGAGCGGCCGAAGGCTGCTGCGAGCCGCCGTGGACAGCAAGTCGGAGCAACTGGCGCAGGTGCGGCGCGCAGCGGGTGCGCACCGCGCAGCGGAGCAGCGGCGCAGCGACGCGGAGCGGCGAGTGGAGGCGAACCGGGAGCGGCTCGCCGCGGCGGAGAGCGCCGCGGCCGCGGCGCTGGAGGCGCGGGAGCGGCGGCTCGGGGAACTCGCGGCGGAGCTGGTGCGATGGGCGCAGGGGTGCCGGCAGCTGGTGGTGCGCGACCCCGAAGGGCTCGCCGAACTGGTCACCGATCGCGCCGCCGTGCTCGGTGTCGTCCGCGACGCCGAAACCGTTGTGCGCGAACGTTTTGCCAGCGCGGAGACCGAATTGCATGCCACCCGGGACGGATTGCTGGCCGAGGTCGCCGGGCATGAGGCCGAGCGCGGCGAGCTGGCGCGCAGCGTTGATCGCCCACCGGCGGCTCCGCACACCCGGGACATGGACCGGGCGAACGCCGACGGCGCCCCGTTGTGGCGGCTGCTGGAGTTCCGGCCGGACGTGCCGGACGAGGTGCGCACGGCCGTGGAAGCCGGGTTGGAGGCCGCCGGGCTGCTGGATGCGTGGATGCTGCCCAAAGGCACGCTCAGCGCCCCCGACCGGGACACCTTCGCCGAGACGCTGTTCGCCGTGCCCGCGCCCGGCCGGTCCCTGGCCGACCTGCTCGACGTGGATGAGAACTCCCCGGTGGGCGCGGATCGGGTGCAGCGGTTGCTGGCCGGGATCGCCTTCGGCGACACCGCACCGAACCATCCTGCGGCCGTCGGTGGCGACGGCACCTGGCGGCTGGCCAGCGCGCACGGCCGGTGGCACAAGCCGGAGGCGGAGTTCATCGGCGCTGCCGCGCGGGAACGCGCCCGGCGTCGGCGCATCGCCGAGCTGGACGAGCTGATCGAGGTCCTGCGGGGCAGCGTCGGCGACGTCGACGAGCGACTGCGGAACGTCGTGCAACAACGCGAAGCACTCGCAGCGGAGCTCGCGCAGCGGCCCGGCTTCGACGGAGTCGATGCCGCCGAGGACGAGCTCGGCAAGGCAGAACTGCTCAGCGCGGCCCGTGCCGATGCTGTTGCGGCCGCCGAGCAGGACCGGCGGTCGAGGGAGGCCGAGGCCGCGGCGGCGTGGCGCGAGCTGACCAGCGAAGCCGCCACGCATGGCCTGCCGGCCGGTGAGGACAAGCTCGACGCCGTCGACGCCGCGGTGCGCCACCTGCGTGACGCCGCCGACCAGTGGCTGGACATCCGCGCGGAATTCCGCACCGCGACCGAACGGGCCCGGGATGCGAAGAATCGGGCCGACGAGTCCGCCGGCAACACCGTGGCCGCGCAGGAAACCGCCGACGAGCGCGCCCAGGAAGCTCAGAACGCCGCGATCAAGCTGCACACCGTCGAGGAATCGGTTGGGACCGCGTTCCGGAAGCTGGACGAAGACCTCGCCGCCCTTCGGGCGCAGAGCAAGGAAATCGTCGACGAGCAGCAGCGGTTGCGCGAGGCCGAGCGGCGATTGACCGGGCTGATCGGCACGCTGGCCGAACGGCAGCGCGAAGACGAGTCGAGAATGGCGGATGCGACCGAGGCTCGGGACGGCGCGGAGGAGCGGTTCCGCGAACAGGTCGCGGGAAACCTGCCGGAAGACGCCCGCGTCGAGCTCGATCCCGGGCCGCTCAACGGCAAGCGATCCGCGCTGGATGCGGCGCGCAGACTCGCCGAGCAGCTCTCCGGAGTGCTCCACGAGCCGAAGAACGTGCGCGACGCCGAAGGACGGCTTGCCCAGGCCGTGCACGATGCCCAGCCGCTGTTGGCCGGCCGCGCCGACCTGGACCTGGAGCAAGGCGAGGAGATCAGCCTGTTCACCGCGACGGTGGACGGCGTGCGGCACGGCGCGGTGGCGCTGCTGAAGCTGCTGCGGGCCGACCGGGAGCGCACCGCTGAGCAGATCACCGCCGACGAGCGGAAGCTGTTCGACCAGACGTTGACCGGGGACACCCGGCGGCACATCGCCGAACGCATCCGGGCCGCCAACGAGCTCGTCGACACGATGAACCACCGGCTGGAACGCGTTCGCACCGCGTCCAACGTTCGGGTCCGCCTCGTCTGGCAGGTCGACCCGCAGTTGCCGGCCGGCACCCGGGAGGCGCGCGAGCTGCTGCTGCGCAACCCGGCGACGCTGGCGGAGCCGGAACGCGATGCGCTGCACCGGTTCTTCCGCGAGCGGGTGGACGAGGCCCGTTCCACCGACACGGCGACCGGCTGGGAGCAGCAGCTGCACCAGGTGCTGGATTACACCGCGTGGCACCAATTCGTGGTGAAGGTGGACCGTGGCCGGGGCGAGGGCTGGCAACCGGTCACCAAGCGCCTGCACGGCGCTCTCTCCGGCGGGGAGAAGGCGATCGTGTTGCACCTCCCGCTGTTCGCGGCGGCTGCCGCGCACTACCAGTCCACGCCGCTCGCGCCGCGGCTGATCCTGCTGGACGAGGTGTTCGTCGGGGTTGACAGCACCAACCGCGGACAACTCCTGGAATTGCTGGTCGGCTTCGACCTGGACCTGGTGCTGACCTCCGACCACGAGTGGTGCGACTACCGGGAGCTGACCGGCATCGCCATCCATCAGCTCGTCTCCGGCACCGACGACGATGCGGTGACGACCGTCCGATTCACCTGGGACGGCCGCGAGTTGCGTGCTGACGAGGAGCCGCTCGATGCCTGATGCGCGGGCCCGCTACGACATCCCGGAACTCGCGCCGCTGTGGCGTGTGCTGTGGGAGAGGTTCTCCTCGGGACGCGCGGTCAGCAGCGTCCGGTTGCGCGGGCTGGAACCGGAGCAGAGCGCGGCGCTCGCTGACCTGCTCGGCCTGGACCGGCTGCCGGGAGTGGATGCGTCGGTGTCGGTGCGAGCGTTGGACGAGGCGCTCGGACCGGCCACCGGGCTGACGGCCAGGGAGGTCGCCGAACTCATCGTCGGCCGGTTGGAGAACCGTGCGGAAACGCGCCTCGCGGCGACCAACGCCCGGGCCGGGCTCTGGGCGTGGCTCGATGAGCACCCCGTGGTCCGTGCCGAGCCCGCGCTGGCCGGGTGGGCGGCGTCGATCAGGCGCGGTGGCCTGATCGACGGGTCGACGGCCCGGACCAGGAAGGTGATCGCGCAAGCCTTGTCCGTGCTGGCGGCATTGCCCTCGGACGGGCGACCGCTGTCCACATTGGCCGGTGATGTCTGCGATGACACGCACGCGCTCGACGACGGAACCCGGGTGTCCGCATTGGTCCTCAAGGCGTTGGCGGCCATCCACGACGAGGCGCCGCCGCAAAACGCCGAGGAGCGACGAGCGTGCTGGGAGCGCGCGGGAGTGGAATGCGACGCGCTTTCCACCGTGGTGCTCACCGCTGGTTTCCGGCCCAGCGGGACCGATCCGCTCTCGGTCACGCTGCGAACGTGGACCGACGCGGGGCACGCAGCGGTCGTGACGCTGGCCCAGCTCCGCGACTTCGGCCCGCCGAGAGGCACGACAGTGGTGCACGCGGTGGAGAACCCGGCGATAGTCGCGATGGCAACCGCCCGCTTCCGGTCGCAGTGCCCACCGCTGGTCACGACATCGGGCTGGCCGAACAGCGCCGCCATCCACTTGCTGCGAGGGCTTACCGAATCAGGCGCGCAGGTGCGCTATCACGGCGACTTCGACGGCGAAGGAGTGCGCATCGCCGCGCACGTCGTCGCCCGCACCGGTGCGAAACTGTGGGCCATGTCCGCGGCGGACTACCTCGCGGCAGTCCGCCCTGGCCGCCCGGATCCCGGCGATATCACCGACGCCCCTTGGGATCCGGAGCTGTCGGAAGCCATGTGCGAGCACCGCGCAACGGTGTCGGAAGAACATGTCGCGGAACAGCTCCTGACCGATCTGGCCGTGTTCCGCGGCCCGCACTGCTGACGTTCGCCGCTGCGAGTGCGGGCGGCCGTCGCGATTGCGAAGTCTCCGCGCGGGGCGGGAACCGCCGGGGAACCGGAACCGTCCTTGTCTTGCGGCCGAGATGCGTGGGGAATTCGGCCGGTTCCACTTTTCCAGGTGTGATTTCGCATGTCGTGAACAGGAGATCGTCATGTCGTTCAGTCGCACGGACAGCCACCGGCCGCAGGTCGCGCCGCCGGTGCTCGGGCCGGAGTACACCGGCCAGGAATCAGGGGACGGGCCGGAGCGGCTCTACGTCCCGGTGCAGCAGGTCGCGGCCGACCGCTCCGAGGCGGGAGTGGCGCTGCGCCGACTCCCCGACGGCCGGCTCGCGCTGCTGGTCTACACCTCGGCCGACCTGCTCGCCGAATGCTGCGGCGAGCACCAGTCGTGGATCGCCATCCGGACCGGGGATCTGCACGAGGTCCGGCACCGGTGCGCCGCGGACCTCGTCATCTGGGACGCGCCGCTACCCACCGAGCTCCGGGAACGGGGGGCGGCCTGATGAGCGGATTCACCGCCGACCCGGGCACGCTGGACCAGGTCGCGAACGTGCTGCGGACCAGCGCCGAAGCCCTGGACACCGCAGGCGCGGTGCCACCGGTCCCGCAGGCCGGGGACTGCAGCGAAGCGGTGTGCGCGGCGATGGCGCTGCTGTGCCAGTCCGCCCTCGGGGCGGTGCGCGGGCTCGTCGCCGCGGGGGAGCAGGTCGCGCACAGCGGCGTCGAGTACGTGGGGATTGATCAGGGGCAGTTCGTCGACGAGCGGCCCTGACCGGCCGGAACGGAAGGGAGGTCGGCGAAGATGCCGATCGACACGCATGTGCTGGGAGATCCCGGCAGCGTCCGGGCGAGCGCGCAGTGGCTCCGCGCGATGGCCGCGGCCGCGCACAACTCGGGCACCGACATCCGCAAGGCCGGTGGGCAGTCGGAGGCGGGCTGGACGGGCCCGGCCGCCGACGCGTTCCGCGGCCTGATGGCGCAGGCCGGTCCCCAGGTGGACGGCTTGTCGGGGAACTTCGAAGGCGCCGCGCAGGCGATGGAGGCGCACGCGGCGGACCTGGACACCGTCCGGGCGCGGATGGGCCAGGCGCGCGGGGTGGCGGTGGCGGCGGGCCTGCCGGTGACCGAGACCACCATCTGCGAGCCGCCCGGCCCGCCGCCGTCGGCGCCCGCACCGCTGCCGAAGGGGCGATGCCCCAGCACGGCGGAACGGCAGGCGTTCGACGCGGGCAACCAGGCGCTGGCCGATTTCGCGGGAAAGTGCGTGGCGTACGAGGAATGCGCGCACACCGCCGCCGAGGCGCGGAAGACCGAGAACGACTCGCAGGCGACGCTGCTCGACGAGCTGAAGAAGAAGGCCCAGAGCTGGATGACCTGGGCGGACTTCGCCTCCGGCGCGTACGCGACATGGCTCGTCGGACGCAGGTTCCGGATCGAGGAGGCGCTGGAACGCCTCGGCCCCGCGGCGGATTCGGCCGAGATGCGGGCTGCGCTGGTCGCTGCGAACCCGGTGGCCGCGCAGGCGGCCCGGACTTCGGCGTTGCTGGCCAAGCTCGACACCGCGCTGGCGAATGTGCTCGAAAAGCGGCGATTGCACGAGCTCTTCGGTGGTGGCCTGGCCAAGGACCAGGGCAGGTTCGCGGTGGCCCTGCGCGAAACCCGGTTCCTCCTGACCATGACCGTCGGGGATCTCGCCACCCCGACGAGCGCGCTCAACTTCGCGCCCAAGGTCGTCAAGTCCGTGCCCCTGCTGGGACTGACGGTGACCACGGTGTTCACCGGGTTGGACATCGCCCAGGATCCGACGGACCCGGGGCACGTGACCACCAGCTTGGTGGCAGGCGGCGGCAGCCTGCTCGCCGCGACGGCGGTGGCGATGGCGTTCCCGCCGACCTGGGTGGTGACGCCGATCCTGCTGGGCGGGGTCACGGCGTTCGTGGTCGATGCCGGGATCAAGTGGGCCGCCCCGTACGTCGGCGACGCCGCGGATCACGCCAAGGACGCCGCCGGCGACCTCTGGGAGGGAGCCAAGGACAAGGCAGGCGACGCCTGGAATGGCGCCAAGGACGCCTGGGACGGGGCCAAAGGCGTGTTCGGTCTGTGAGCTGACCGCGGACAGTCCGTGCGTACTTTGTGTTGCTGTGGCAGCACAAAGTACGCACGGTCCCCTGTCGGGCTAAGCGCTGGCGCCGCCGTCGAGGACCAGGTCGTGCCCGACGGCGAAGCCGGATTCGGGGGAGGCGAGCCAGAGCACCGCCGCAGCGGCTTCGTCCAGCGTGCCGACCCGGCCGATGGGCTGCGTCGTCTTCGCGCGTTCCGCGCGTTCCGCCTCGGTCTCGCCCGGGCGCAGCGACATGGCGGTTTCGATCGGCCCGGGGCTGATGGCGTTGATCCGGATGCCCTCGCCGATGTACTCCAGCGCCGCGGTGCGGGTCAGCATGCTCACCGCCGCCTTGGACGCCGCATACGCCCCGAGCTCAGGCTGCCGACGATGCGCTCCGATGTTGGAGGCGGCGTTGACGATGACTCCGCCGCCGTGCTCGCGCATGTGGGCGATCTCGTGCTTCATCGACAGCCAGACCCCGGTGAGGTTGATGGACATCAGCCTGTCCCAGTCCCGTTCGTCGAAGTCGGCGACCGCTCCGGTGGCCACGACGCCGGCGTTGTTGAACGCCACGTGCAGGCCGCCGTGGCGTTCCACCGCCGTCGCGACGAGGCGCGCGACGTCGTCCGAGCTCGACACGTCGGCGGTGACGGCGCTGCCCTGGCCGCCGGCCGCCTCGATGAGTTCGACCGTCTGGGCCAGCGGTTCCGGGGTGCGTCCGGCGACGACGACGGTGGCGCCTTCGCACGCGAAGGCCAGGGCCGCGGCCCGGCCGATTCCGGAGCCGCCGCCGGTGACGAGGGCGACCTTGCCGGTGAAGCGGGATGTCATGGTGTCCTTCTTTTCGGATCGATCGGTCTTGAATCCGGGCGCGCGAAACCGCTCCGCGACCGGAGGTTCAGCGAAGCGAGGCCAGCGCCTGCTCGGCGGCGTCGCGCAGGCGCCCGGGGTCGGGGTCGGTCCGGCCGAGCACCCGGATTCCCTGCAGCACGACCAGGATGAGCCGCGCCGCCGCGCGGGGATCGCAGCTCTCGGGGACTTCGCCCTGCGCGCGGGCCCGGGTCAGCGCCGAGGCCAGGGAGGTTTCCAGCACGTCCCAGCTCGAATGGACGCCGCGCGCCACCTGCCGGTCGTGCGGCGCCAGTTCGACCGCCGCGTTGACCACCATGCAGCCGCGCCGGTCGGCCAGCGTCTCGGCGATGTAGGAGTCCAGCAGCTCGCGCAGCGCGGGCAGCGCCGGGCCCGGCTGCGACAGCCGTTCCACGACCTTGGGGTCCCGGAACTGGAGGTACCGGTCGAGGGCCTTCAGGTAGAGCTCGTGCTTGCCGCCGTAGGTGGCGTAGATGCTCGCCCGCGCGATTCCCAGGTGTGCGACGAGATCCGCCATGGAGGTGGCCTCGTACCCGCGCTCCCAGAACAGCTCCAGTGCGCGTTGGAGCACCGCGTCCGGGTCGAATTCCTTGGTCCTCGCCACGGCCGGAACGCTACCCGGTTCGAGAACGATCGGTCAAATACTGCCTGCCGCTCCGGGCCCGGAAGGGACGATTGACGGCCTGCCGGGGCCGCCATATTTTGAATACAGGTGTCCTCAGTTTTGAAGGGAGCACCATGTCCGAGCCGACCCCGCTGGGGCCCGATTCCCTGATGTGGCGCTACTTCGGCGACTGGCGCGGGCTGCTGCTGGCGCTGTGGGCCGGGTCGATGCAGAACATGCACCCGCAGCTCGGCGCGGGCGTCGAGGAGCACTCGCGGTTCTTCGACGAGCGCTGGGAACGGCTCTACCGGTCGCTGTACCCGATCGGCGGCGTGCTCTACGACGGCCCGCGCGCCCGCGAAACGGCCCGGCAGGTGCGCGGCTACCACGACACGATCAAGGGCGTCGACAAGCACGGCCGGCCCTACCACGCGCTGAACCCCGACACCTACTTCTGGGCGCACTCGACGTTCCTGGTGATGCCGATCCTGATCAACGAGCACTTCGGCAAGCCCCTCACCGAGGCGCAGAAGGAGCAGGTCTACGCCGAAGGCGTCCAGTGGTACCGGCTCTACGGCATGAGCATGCGCCCGGTGCCGCCGGATTGGGCGAGCTTCCGGCGCTATTGGGACCACATGTGCCGAAACGTGTTGGAGGACAACAAGGCCACCCGCGACGTGCTCGACATCGCGCGCATCGGCAAGCCGCCCACCATGAAGTGGCTGCCGGATCCGCTGTGGAGGCTCGCCCGCATCCCGATCAGCCGCGGCTTCGTCTGGCTCACCGTCGGCGTCTACGACCCCGCCATCCGTGAAAAGCTCGGCTACCGCTGGACTTCCCGCGACGCACGGCTGCTGCGCGTGCTCGGCCGCGCGCTCGGCCTCGCCTGGAAGCTGGTCCCGTTCGACCTCCGCTACCACCCGCGCGCCCGCGCCGGATGGCGCCGCGAGCGCGGCGAAATCCCGGCTGACGCCCCGCTGGTCGAAACCCCGCCCCACAACCTCCCGCCGCCCGACCGGCGCGACGATCCGACCCACTACTCGCCGGCGATTGGTTGATACCTCCTCACGGCGGTATCGCGCGTGGTCGGGGTTTGCTTGGATCGCTGTTGGTGATCCGCCGCCTCACCCCGACAGAAGGAGGCCGCGCGATGATCCGTCGTGCCAGTGCGCTAATCGCCTGCGCCGCAGCAGCGGCGCTGGTGTTCCCGCCGACCGCCTCGGCGGCCGAGGCCACCCCGGTCGCCACCGGGCTCGACATCCCCTGGGGCCTGGCGTTCCTGCCCGACGACTCGGCGCTGTTCACCCAGCGCGACACCGGCCAGATCATGTCCTTGAAGGACGGACAGGTCGCCGAGGTGCAGCGCATCGAGGACTCCCAGCCGACCGACGGCGAGGGCGGCCTGATGGGCATCGCCGCGTCGCCGGACTTCGCCTCGGACCAGACGGTCTTCGTCTTCTACAGCACCAGCGAGGACAACCGGATCGCCAAGCTGCGCCTCGGCGAGGCACCGCAGCCGATCCTGACCGGCATCAAGAAGAACCGGTTCCACAACGGTGGCCGGCTGGCCTTCGGCCCGGACGGGATGCTCTACGCCACCACCGGCGACGCCCAGGACCCGGACAACGCGCAGGACGTGAACTCGCTCAACGGCAAGATCCTGCGCATGACGACCGACGGGAAGCCCGCGCCGGACAACCCGTTCGGCGACTCGGTGGTCTACTCGATGGGCCACCGCAACCCGCAGGGCCTCGCCTGGGATTCGGCCGGGCGGCTGTTCTCGGCGGAGCTGGGCCAGAACACCTGGGACGAGGTCAACCGCATCGAGGGCGGCAAGAACTACGGCTGGCCGGTGTGCGAGGGCACCTGCGGCAACGACGAGTACGTGGACCCGCTGGTCACCTGGAAGACGTCGGAGGCATCGCCCAGCGGCCTGGCCATCCACCAGGGCAACGTCTACGTCGCGGCACTGCGCGGCCAGCGCCTGTGGCAGATCCCGCTCGCCGACGACGGCACCTTGGGCGAGCCGAAGGCGCTGTTCCAGGGCGAGTACGGCCGCCTGCGCACGCCCGTCGCGGCCCCGGACGGCACCCTCTGGGTGACCACGTCCAACCAGGACAACAACGGCAACCCCGGCCCCGACGACGACCAGATCCTCAGCATCACCCCGTGACAACGAGGCGAGGGGCCTGGTCAGAGGAAGGGCCATGAGCAGCTGGCCGCCCGCATACGGATCTGAGCCAACGCCCAACCTGGGCGGTCGGAGACGATGTTCGGCTTCCGAGAGGTTGGCGAGAGACCAGTGTCCGGGCGGCAGCGCTGGTCCGTGTCGGGTCTGATGGAGGACCACTTCAGTAAGGTCTGGTGCTGAGTTTCATCGTTCGAGTGGTCCGTCGCTCTCCGGCTTGTTTGGTTCGGCGCGTGCACGGTCGGCGTCGGTTGAGATCAGACTTTCGATGATCTTCTGCAGGTCCTCGTCGCGCGGGTTCCCCAGAACCTCGACGACGTTCTCTTTGCCGGCCTGGTCTTTGATGGTGATCCGGACGCTGTCCCGCCGACCGCTCAACCAGGCGGTGGTCGCTGCCCAAACTGCCGCGGCAGTGCCAATGAAGCTAGTAGTCAGTGCGATGGCCAACTGCCACATCGTCACCTCACCTCCGCCACGATCGAGCTTGCCAGGCTGAGCAGCATTGCCGTCGGCGCGACAACCAGCGAGATCACGACGACCTTATTGGCGTCGATCCCAGAATCCTGCCCTGGCAAGACAGCTGCTTGTGAGTACAACCATGTCGAGACGCAGATGACCAGGCAGCCAACGCCGAACATCACCTGCTTCGTGCCACGAAGCCGAGTGTTCATGCCGCGATTGGCCAGATCACCGAGCGCCGCGGCAACGATGGCAACTGCGACTAGGAGAAGTTCCCCGCGTCCTAGGATGGTGGCCCAGTCGGGGTCTTTGTTGCGCAGTACGCTTGTAGCCCAGTTGAAGATGAGCGGAATCAGCGCGAACACGATCTCAAAGAACAACCACTTGCCCAGCTTGAGCAGAACCTCGTACCGGTCGAGCGTCAACCGCTGGACAGTTACCTCCGGCCTGGCGGACGTCGTCATTCCGGGCCACCGCCATGTTGCTTCACGAGTTCGCGCATATGGGCCAACTGCCTTTCAGCGCCGATACCAACGTCAGCGCCCATGCTACGAGCCATGTCCAACAACCACGGCGCAAGCCGCATTTGTACCGTCGGCTGTTCTTGCGAGGGAAGCGGAAGCGAAGGTCAAAGGCGCCTTTCACCAGTCACGTTGGTGAAAGGCGCCTTTCGCGCTTCACTCGGAAGCGAGGTACCAGTCGCGGGGTGGGTTGGAGACCTTCGGTGCGGTGCGCGGGATTCCGGGTTGGGCCGCCCAGCGGATTCCGTTGGCCAGGACGCGCCGGATCTCCGGCTGGTTGTAGACCGGGTAGCGCTCGTCGCCGGGGCTGAAGTAGAAGATCCGGCCGCGGCCCCGGTTGAACGTCACGCCCGAGCGGAACACCTCGCCGCCGGTGAAGGAGCTGATGAAGATCAGCTCGTCCGGCGCCGGGATGTCGAAGAACTCGCCGTAGGTCTCCTGCTCGGGGATCACCAGCGGGTTCGGCACGCCTTCGGCGATCGGGTGCGTCGGGTCGACCGTCCACACCACCTCGCGTTCGGCGGCGTTGCGCCAGCTCAGCGAGCAGGTGGTGCCGAGCAGCCGGGTGAAGATCTTGGAGAAGTGCCCGGAGTGCAGCACCAGCAGGCCCATCCCGCCGAGCACGTGCCGCTGCACCCGGTCGACCACCTCGTCGTCGACCTGCCCGTGTGCCCTGTGGCCCCACCACAGCAGCACGTCGGTGTCGGCCAGCACTTCCTCGGGCAGCCCGTGCTCCGGGTCGCTGAGCAGCGCGGTGCGCACCGTCGCGTCCGGCAGTTGCTCGCCGATCCCGGCGGCGATGGCGCCGTGGATGCCGCCGGGGTAGTACTCGGCCATCCCAGCGGGGTCCTGTGTGGACTCGTGGACGTTTTCGTTCCACACGGTGATGCGAAGCGGGCTCATTCGACCGTGATCTCTTTCTTCTCGGCGGCGGACTGGTAGCAGGCGTCGATCACCCGGGCGCGCTTCAGGGCGGTGGAACCGTCGTTGGCGGCCCACTCGTCCGGGTTCCGCAGTACGCGGACGAAGTTCTCCACGACCCCGGCGTGCGCGCGGCCCGGCTCGGCGGGTGGGGTGTAGTCCGCGATCTCGCCGTCGACGTCCCGGTACACGCGCAGGTCGCCGACCTTGGCCTTGGTCGCGCCGACGGCCCGCAGCTCGGCGCCGCCGTCGGTGCCCAGGACGCTGAAGTCGATCAGGTCGAGCGGGTCCCGGAACGCCGCCCACGAGGTCTCCAGCACGAGCGTGCCGCCGCCCTCCAGGCGGAGGAACGCCGCCGCGAAGTCCTCGACCTCGAACTTCGAGGCGGCCTCGTTCTTGGCGCTCCACTTCATCTCGCCGATGTCGCGATGCCCGAGCTCGGCGTAGGTGACGGCGCTGACCGAGGTGACGCGCGGCTCGCCGAGCAGGAACAGCGAGTAGTCGAGCACGTGCACGCCGATGTCGGCCAGCGGGCCGCCGCCGGACATCTCCTGGTTGGTGAACCAGCTGCCCAGCTTCGGGATGCCGCGCCGCCGCATCCAGGACGCCTTCGCGTAGTACGGGCGGCCCAGGTCGCCGCGGTGGATGATCTCGCCGAGGGCCTGGATGTCGCCCCGCAGCCGGTGGTTGAACACGATGTCCAGCACGCGACCGGCCGAGCGCGCGGCGTCCACCATCTGCTGGCCCTCGACGCCGTTGCGCGCCAGCGGTTTCTCGCTGAGCACGTGCAGGCCGCGCTTCAGCGCGGCGATGGCGATCGGCGCGTGCAGGAAGGTCGGGACGGCGATGCTGACCGCGTCCAGGCCCGGCAGCTCGATGAGCTTCTCCCAGCTCTCGAACAGGTGCTTCGCGCCGTACTGCTCGCCGAGCGAGCCGAGCAGGTCCGCCTCCTGCCCGGCGATCGCCACGATCTCGACGTCCGGGAGCGCCTGGTAGGCGGCGAGCGCCTGCTGGCCGGCCCAGCCGATACCGATGACTCCGACCCGAAGCGTGGGGTCACTCATGAACGGGACTCCTTCGTGAGAGGTGGGTTCAGCCCTTGATGGCGCCGGCGGTGAGGCCGGCGACGATGCGCTTCTGGAAGATCAGCACCACCACCAGCAGCGGGATGGTGACCAGCACCGAGGCCGCGCTGATGGTGCCGATCGGTTGCTCGAACTCGTTGGTGCCGGCGAAGAACGCGATGGCGACCGGGACGGTCCGCGCCGCCGGGGTGGAGGTGAGCGTGACGGCGAGCAGGAACTCGTTCCACACCGAGATGAACACCAGGATCGCCGTGGTGGCCAGGCCCGGTACCGCCAGCGGGAGGATGATCTTGCGGAACGCCTGGAACGGCGTGGCCCCGTCGATCAGCGCCGATTCCTCCAGTTCGAACGGGATTTCGCGGAAGAACGAGGTGAGCACGAAGATCGCCATCGGCAGCGCGAAGGTGAGCTTCGGGATGATCAGCCCGGCCAGCGTGTCGTAGAGGCCGATGTCGCTCCAGATCTTGAACATCGGCGCGGCGATCGCGATGACCGGGAACGTGGTGACGGACAGGACGAGGCCCAGGATCAGGCCCTTGCGCGGCAGCTTCAGGCGCGCCAGTGCGTACGCGGCGAACGACGCGAACAGCAGCGCCAGCGTCGTGGTGACGACGCCGACCAGCACCGAATTCCCCAGTGCGGTCAGGAAGTTGCCGTTGTGGATGACGTCGAGGTAGTTCTGCAGCGACGGATCGGTGGGGTAGAGGCTGCCCGAGGACAGGTCGGCGCCGGTCTTCAGCGACGTGTTGATCAGCCAGTAGAACGGTACCAGCGAGCCCAGCATGACCAGCGCGACGAACACCATCGTCACCGGCCGCAACCTGTTCCGGTCCGCCTGCCCGCGCTGCCGGGGCGCGGGCCGCGGTGGGGCGGGTTTCGGGGTTTCGAGGACCATCGCCATCAGTTCTCCCTGGAGACGTCGCGGATGTTGCCCCCGGCGAAGCGGATGTACACCAGTGACACCGCCATCACGGTGCAGAAGGTCAGGATGGACAGCGCCGAGCCCTGCCCGATCAGCCTGCCCTCGCGGAGTTCCTGGTAAGCGAGCATGGACATCGTCTGCGTCCCGTTGGCGCCCTTGGTGAGCACGAACGGCAGGTCGAAGATGCGCAGCGCGTCCAGCAGCCGGAAGATCGCGGCGAGCGCGATCGCCGGGCGCAGCAGCGGCAGCGTGACGTGCCAGAACGTCTGCCACCGGCCGGCGCCGTCGAGGTCGGCGGCCTCGTAGACGTCGGCGGGGATGACCTGCAGGCCCGCCAGCACGAGCAGCGCCACGAACGGCGCGGTCTTCCAGACGTCGGCGACGATGATCACCGCCATGGCGTAGCCCGGCTCGGCCAGCCACACCATGTCGCCGCCGGGCAGCCCCAGCCCGCGCAGGATCCCGGTCACCAGGCCGAGGTTCGACTCGAACATGGCCTGCCAGGTGATGGCGCTGACCACGGTCAGCACGGCGTAGGGGATGAGCAGCGTGGAGCGGAGCAGGCCCCGGCCGCGGAAGGCCATGTTGAGCAGCAGCGCCATCGCGACCCCGAGCACCACTTCCAGGCCCACCGAGACGATCGCGAACAGGAACGTCTGCCCGAAGGCGTGCCACCAGGCCGGGGACGCCAGCGCCTCCAGGTAGTTGCCCAGGCCGACGAACTTCGACAGGCCGGCCTGCCGCACGCTGTAGACGTTCAGCGACAGCCAGATCGCGTAGCCGATCGGGACCGCCGCCACCAGGAACATGACGACCAGCGCGGGCGCGACCATCAGCACGGCGGTGCGCCGCTGCTGGTGGTCGACGCGCTGCTTCTTCGGCGTCAACGTGGTCATGACGCCCCTAGAAGGTTTCCTGTGCGGTCTTGATGTCCGCCGCCATCTTCTGCACGGCGGTCTCCACGTCGACCTGCCCGGCCAGCACCGGGTAGACGTTGCTGTTGATCGCCTTCGAGATCTGCGCGTACACCGGCGACTTCGGCCGCGGCTTGGCGCTGATCACGGACTGCTTCAGCTGCGTGATGAACGGGATCTTGGCCTGCACCTCGGGGTCGTCGTAGGTGCTCGCCACGACGGGCGCCTGGGCGTGCTTGACGGCCATCGTCTTCTGGAACTCCGGGCCGGTGGCGTGGTCGATGAACGCCACGGCCCCGCCGACGTTGTCGGAGGCGGCGGCGATGGCCCAGTTCCAGCCGCCCAGCACGGCCGACGGCTTGCTGTTCTCGTCGAACGCGGGCAGCGGCGCGACGGCGGTGGCCGGCCCGGCGGCGGTCTGCTGGATCAGCTTGTACGCGCTGGGCCACTGGCGGAGGTGGCCAGCGGCGCCGGATTCGTAGGCGCGCCGCGAGGCGTCCTCGTCGTAGGTCAGCGAGGCGCGGTCGACGGCGCCGGATTTCACACCGTCGGCCATCAGGTTCAGCACCGCGCGGGTCTGCGGCGAGTCGATGGTGATGGTGCCGTTCTCGTCGAGCACGGAACCGCCCGCGGAGTACAGCATTTCGAGGAAGTTCACCGTGAGGCCCTCGTACTGCTTGGCCTGGATCTCGACCTTGTTCTGCGGGTCCTGCTTCGCCTGCTCGTACACCTGCTTCCAGCTGGTCGGCGGCGGAACCCGGTCGTTGCGGTAGAACACCAGGCCCGCGTTCGTGTAGAACGGCGTGGCCCAGTAGCGGTCCGCGTAGCGCGAGGTTTCCAATGTGGACGGGATGAAGCCGTCCTTGCGCTGCTCGACCAGCTTGGTCTGGTCCTGCACCCAGCCCTGCGCGGCCCACTCGCTGACCCAGGTGACGTCCATCAGGTAGACGTCGCACTCGGACGAGCCGCCTTCGAGGCGCTGGATGGCCTGCGCCCGCGCGGCGTCGGTGTCCTGGCCGAGCTCGACGTAGCGGGTGGTGACGCCGGTTCCCTTGGCGTTGAAGGATTCCGTCAGCGTCTTGAACACCCCGGTGTCCCGGATGCCGCAGGCGGTCACCTCGCCCGCGGCGCCCTGCGCGGCGGCCGGTTCGACGACCTTCGCGTCGGGCGCCTGCTCGGCGGTCGGGCCGGTGGGCGATCCGCCCGCGCAGCCGGCGAGCGCGAGCGCGGTGGTCACGGCGATTGCTTGGGACGCGGCGCTTCTCAGCCTCATCGATGATCATCTCCGCTTCGCGGTTCGGGACATCGGGATCGCGCGTCGGCGTCCCGGTTCCGGGGCAGAACTGCGGCGTGAGACGCTCAAATAGTTAGCCGCGCGGATGCGGCGTGTCAAGCATCAGCCGGTGGATCCCGTCCGGCGACAGCACGTCTTCGATCCCGGCCACCACCGCGCCGGCGAGGCCGGCGGAGCGGCCCAGCGCGCTGCTGACCAGCGACAGGTTACGGGTGGCCAGCGGCAGCGCGCGCCGGTAGACGACGCTGCGGATGCCGGCGAGCATGTCGTCGCCGGCGGCGGTGATGAGTCCACCGAGGACGATCCGCTTCGGGTTGTAGAAGTGCACCAGCATCGCCACCACCTCGCCGATCGTCGCGGCCGCGGAGCGGACCTGGCGCACGGCCGTCGCATCGCCGTCGCGTAACAGCCGCGCGAGGTCCTCGGTGCTCTGCGGGCCGCCTTCCTCGGTGCGCAGTTCCCGGATCACCGCTTCGGCCGACGCGACGGCCTCCACGCAGCCGACGTTGCCGCACTGGCAGACCACGTCGTCCGCGCCGGGCACCCGGATGTGCCCGATGTCGCCCGCCGCGCCGTCGGAGCCACGGTGCAGCTCCCCGCCGGCGGACACGATGCCGCCGCCGATGCCGGTGCCGATCTTCAGGAACAGCAGGGGAGATTCCTCCGGCGGGAGGGCGCGGGCCTCGCCGAGGGCCATCAGGTTCACGTCGTTGTCCACCGACGCCGTGCAGGCGAACCGCTCGGCCATCGCGTCGCCGACCGGGAAGCCGTCCCAGCCGGGCATGATCGGCGGCCGCACCGGCATGCCCAGCCGCGGATCTACCGGCCCCGGCAGGCCCATCACCAGCGCCTTCACCTCGTCCCGCGCGACCTCGCAGTCGCCCAGCAGGTCGTGCAGGTGCTTGGTGAGCACGTCCAGCGAATGCTCCGGGCCGTCGGCGATGTCCAGCGCCACCTGCCGCTCGGCGAGCACGTCCTGACCCAGGTCGGCGACCGCCAGCCGGGTGCTGTGCACGCCGACGTCGGCGGCCAGCACGACGCCGGCGCGCGGCGCGATCGCCAGCCGGTGCGCGGGCCGGCCGCGCCCGCCGCTGCCCACCGGGCCGCGCTCGACGACCACGCCGGCCGCGATCAACGCGTCGAGGTGGCTGTTGACCGTGGACCGTGCGAGCCCGGTGGCGCGCACCAGTTCGACCCGCGTTTCCGCTGCTCCCGACGCGATCAGCCGGGCCAGCCCGCTGTGCACCAGGTTGCCGTCGGCCCGCCCGGATGTCCTCGGCACCGCCAACCGGACCGGTTCCCACCCCATCGTCGCTGCTCCCGTCGTGCCATGCGTTCGATTAATGACCGAAAAGAAAATAAATCACAGATCTTGCCGGCTTAAAACCTGCGATCTAGTTTTGACCGCGACGAAAATCGGGCGTGAGACACCCGTAGTTGTCAACAGTTCCAACCGAAGGAGGCTCCTCGTGAGCCCTGCACCTTCCGGGCGAGGCGTGGCGATCCTGGGCGCCGGGATGATCGGCGACGTGCACCGCCGCGCGGCGATCCTCGCGGGTGCCGAGGTGGTCGGCGTCCTGGCGTCGTCCCCGCAGCGTTCGAAGCAGGTGGCGGCGGGCTGGGGCGTGGCCGCGTACCAGGACCTCGCCGAGGTGCTGGCCGACGACCGCGTCGACGTGGTCCACGTCTGCACGCCGAACGCCACGCACGCGCCGTTCGCGGAAGCCGCCCTGCGCGCCGGAAAGCACGTGATCTGCGAGAAGCCGCTGGGCATTTCGACGGCGGAGGCCGAGCGGATGACCGCCGCGGCGGCGGGGAGCGGCCTGGTGGCGTCGGTTCCGTTCGTCTACCGCTACCACCCGGTGGTGCGGGAGATCCGCGCCCGGCGGCAGGCCGGCGAGTTCGGCGCCTGGAACCTGCTGCACGGCAGCTACCTGCAGGACTGGATGCTCTCGCCGGACGCGTCGAGCTGGCGGGTCGATCCGGAACTCGGCGGGCCGTCGCGGGCGTTCGCCGACATCGGGTCGCACTGGTGCGACCTGGTCCAGTGGGTTTCCGGCGAGACGTTCACGGACGTGCTCGCGGAGCTGTCCATTGTGGTCCCGACCCGTCCGGCGGCGGCCGGGCCGACCTTCGCCGGACCCACCGAGGTCGCGGGCGAGCGGGTCGAGGTCCGCACCGAGGATTCGGCCGCGCTGCTGCTGCGCACCGCCGCCGGCGTGCTCGGCTCGGCGACGATCTCGCAGGTCGCCGCGGGCCGGAAGAACCGGCTGTGGTTCGAGCTGGACGGCGCGCTGGGCAGCGCGGTGTTCGACCAGGAGGAGCCCGAGCGGATCTGGCTCGGCGGCGCGGACGGCAACCGCATCCTGGTCCGCGACCCCGAGCACGGCTCGCCCGAGCAGCGCCGGTTGTCGAAACTGCCCGCCGGGCACGCGCAGGGGTACGCGCAGTGCTTCGAAGCGTTCGTCGCGGACACCTACGCCGCGATCGACGGCGGCAGCCCGGAAGGGCTGCCCACGTTCGAGGACGGCCTGCGATCGGCCCGGCTGGTCGACGCCGTCCTCCGCTCCGCCCACAACGGTTCCTGGACGAAGGTGTGATGATGCAGCTCGGAATGCTCACCGCGTGTCTTCCACAGTGGACGCTGGACCGGATCGCCGGCTGGGCCGCGCAGGCCGGGTACGAAGCGCTGGAAGTCGCCGTCTGGCCGGGCACCGGCGGCCGCGACTTCGAGGCCGCGCACCTGCCGGTGGCCGACTTCGGCCCGCGCGAGGTCGACGAGACCCTCGCGCTGTTCGACAAGCACGGCCTGGCGCTGTCGGCGTTCGCCTACTACGAGAACAACCTCCACCCGGACCCGGCGCGGCGCGAGGAGATCCGCACGCACCTCAAGCACGCGATCGACGCGGCGCAGGCGCTCGGCGTGCCCTACGTCGGCACGTTCGTGGGCCGCGACTGGACGAAGCCGGTGGCCGACAACCTCGCCGAAGCGGAACGGGTGCTGCCGGAACTCGTCGAGTACGCGGGCGAGCGCGACGTGAAGATCATCGTCGAGAACTGCGTGATGGAGGGCTGGCACCCGGACGGCTATCCCGGCAACCTGGCGTACTCGCCGGAGCTGTGGGAGTGGATGTTCGGCCTCGGCCTGTACCTGAACTGGGATCCGTCGCACCTGACGTGGATCGGCATCGACCCGGTCGAGACCATCGCGCCCTACATCGACCGCATCGTGCACGCCCAGGCCAAGGACGTGGAGCTGGACCCGGCGGCGCGGCAGCGCTACGGCTTCTTCGGCAAGGTGGACAAGGGCGGCAACCCCTGGGACATGGGCTGGTGGCGCTACCGCGTGCCGGGCCTGGGCCAGGTCGACTGGGCGCGCGTCGTGGACCGGCTCTACGAGCACGGTTTCACCGGCACGCTGTCGGTGGAGCACGAGGACCCGGTGTGGGGCGGCGACGACGAGCGCATCACCCAGGGCCTGAACATCGCGCACCGGACCCTGCGCCCGCTGATCGTCGGCTGAGCCGGAGGTGGCCTTGCTTTCCGTGCAGCTCTACAGCGTCCGCGAACAACTGGCGGCCGACCGGCACGCGACCCTGGCGCGGCTGGCCGAGACCGGCTTCCGCTATGTCGAGCCGTTCGGCCTCGGCTCCCCGGACAAACCACTCGCCGATCGCCTGGCCGAGGCCCGCGCCCTGCGCGCCGCCCTCGACGCGGCGGGCCTGGCGGTGTCGGCGGTGCACGCCGGGTTGCCCGGCGACGTGGCGGAACTGGTGGAGGAGTGCGCGATCCTGGGTGCCGACACGGCGTTCGTCCCGCATCCGCGCTTGGTCCCCGGCTTCGGCGAGGAGACCTTCGCGGACCCGGCCCGGGTCGACGCCCTCGCCGGGGCCCTGACCGCGGCCGCCGAATCGGCCTCGGGCGACCTGCGCCTGGGCTACCACAACCACTGGTTCGAATGGGCCGGACTCCCGGACGGCACCACGGGCTACGACCGCTTCTGGTCCCGCGCGGGCGACGGCGTCCTCGCGGAACTCGACGTCTACTGGGCGGTCGCGGCGGGTGCCGATCCGGCGTCGGTCCTGGCCTCCCTGGGCCCCCGGGCGGTCGCGGTCCACCTCAAGGACGGCCCGGCCCTGCCCGGAGCGCCCCAGACGCCGATCGGCACCGGAAAGGTCGACATCGCCGCAGCGCTCCGCGGCGCATCAGGAATCCGTTGGCACGTGGCCGAAATCGACTCCACCGAACTCGACCCGTTCGAACTCCTCGCCACCAATGCCAGCATCCTGGTGAACGAGGGCCATTCCCGCTGGGCCCGCTAGCGGCCGATGCGGGTTTGGCAGCGGAGCCAAGCCCGCACCGGCTCACCCGGCGATTCGCCGCAGCAGTCCGGCGACGAGTGCGACGCGGTCCGGGATGTCGTCGACGATCACGTGCTCGTGCAGCGCGTGCGCGCCGTCGCCGCTGGCGCCGAGCCCGTCGAGCACCGGAAGGCCCAGTGCGGAAACGAAGTTCGCGTCGCTGCCGCCTCCGACGCTGATCGGTTCCAGCGGCGCGCGCACGGACGCGGCGACCTCGTCGGCGAGGCCGAACAGCCGCCTGCTCTCCGGGGTGAGCCGCATGGGCGGGCGACTCCACTTCCCGTCGACCTCCACCCGCACCCGCGGGTCACCGGCGCGGAGCCCGGCGAAGACCGCGTCGATCCGGCCGGCCTCGGCCTGGTCGCTGATCCGGATGTCGACGAGGCAGCTCGCCCTGCCCGCGATGACGTTGCGGGCGGTGCCGCCGCTCATCGTGCCGACGTTGATCGTGGTGCCGCGCTCGTGGTCGGCTTCGCCGGCGAGCCGGTGGATGATGTCGGCGAGCGCGTGGACCGCGCTGGCGCCGTCGGTGGCGTTGTTCCCGGAGTGGGCCTCGACACCGTGCGCGGTGACGGTGAAGATCCCGACGCCCTTGCGCTCCGCCTTGACGTCCCAGCCGACGCCCGGCTCCAGCACCAGCGTCGCCGAGCAGTCCGGCGCCGCGCGTTCGATGTGGGGGCGGGACATCGGGCTGCCGAGTTCTTCGTCGCCGTTGAACATGAACCGGACGGTCGGGCACGGCAGGTCGAACGCGCGCAGCGCCAGCAGCGCCCAGACTCCGGTGACGAGGCCGGTCTTCATGTCGTAGATGCCCGGCCCGGTCGCCGTCCCGTCCTCCCGCACGGCGAACGGCCACCCGTCCACGGTTCCCGCGGGCCAGACGGTGTCGTAGTGGCCGATCATGAGCACGGGCGCTTCGGTGGAGCCGGCGTAGGTCACCTCCAGCAGGTCGCCGTGCTCGGCGTGTTCGTGCCGCGTGAGCTCCGACGGTGCGCCGAGCCGGTCCCGCAGCCACGTCGTGATCGAGTCGGCTGTCTTGTCCAGCAACGCTTTTTCGCTGCTCGGCGACTCGTGGTGCACCAGCATCGACACATCGCCGAGCAGCTCGTCCAGCCGGTCTCGGCACCACGTGGACAACGGCTTCGCGGACAAATCGTGCGCCTTCCTGCGTTGGGGGTGGTTCATCGGACGGGAACGCCGGGGCCGAGCGGGATGCCGAGCGCGTACCAGGCCAGGAACATCAGGACCCAGATGCACAGGTTGACCAGCGCCAGCGGCAGCACGAGCGACATCAGGGTGCCGATCCCGGCGGACGGGCGGTAGCGGCGGATGAATCCGAGCGCGATGACGAAGTACGGGCTCATCGGCGTGAGGCTGTTGGTCGGCGCGTCGGCGACGCGGAACAGGGCCTGAGTGGTCTCCGGGTGGATGTCCAGCAGCATCAGCATCGGCACCAGCACCGGGGCGACCAGCGCCCACATCGCCGAGCCACTGGTGAGCAGCAGGTTCAGCGCGCTGATCAGCAGCACCGCGCTCACGAAGATCACCACGGGCGGCGCGTCGATCGAGTCGAGCACCCCGGCGCCGGAGATCGCGATGACCTGGCCGATGTTGGTCCACTTGAAGTACGCGAGGAACTGCGAGACCGCGAAGAACAGCACCAGCACCGGGACCAGTTCGCGCAGCCCCTGGCCCATCAGCTCCGGGAAGTCCTTGGCCGAGCTGATGGTCTTCACCGTCAGGCCGTAGACGGTGCCGATGACCATGAAGAACAGCATCATGATCACCGCGACGTTCTCCATCAGCGGGGAGTCCACGATGGAGCCGCCCTCGCCGCGCAGCGGCGAGCCGCTCGGCAGCACGGCGAGCACCACCGCGGCGAGGAAGAGCGCCGCGGCGATCAGCGCCCGCCGCACCCCGGTGCGCTCGGCGGCGGACAGGGACATGTCGGGCAGCTCGTCGACATCGGTCAGCTCCGGCTCGACGGCGTTCATCGCGGCGACCCGGCGGGTGACGACGAGCTCGGTCACCACGGTGATCGAGACCGCCAGCAGCAGCGAGGACGCCGCCGAGAAGTAGTAGTTGGACACCGGGGTGACCAGGTAGTCCGGGTCGATGGTGTGCGCGGCCGACGTGGTGAGGCCGGCGAAGACCGCGTCCGACGCCTCGATCACCGGGCTGATGCTGCTGGCGCCGCCGACGGCGACGTAGGCCACGACCGCGCCGATGATCGGGCTGCGGCCCACGGCCCGGAACACGATCATGCCGAGCGGGATCATCACCACGAACGCGGCATCCGAGGCCAGGTGGGCGAACATCGAGGTCAGCGCGACGGAGAAGGTGACCAGTCCGGCGGGCACCCTGGCCAGCGCGGCCCGCATCATCGCCGCGAGCAGCCCGGTCTTGTCCGCGATGGCCACGCCGAGCATGACCACCACGATCATCCCGAGCGGCGGGAAGTTCACGAAGTTCTTGATCAGGTCGCCGAGCATCATCTGGACCCCGGCGCCGGAGACGAGGCTCTTGACCCCGACCTCCTTGCCGTCCACCGGGGAGATCGCGGAGACGCCGAGCGCGGCCAGGAGCCAGCTCGCCAGCACCACCACCGCGCTCAGGATCACGAAGAGCCAGAAGGGATGCGGCAGCTTGTTCCCGACCCGGTCCACCACGTCGAGCACGCGCATCACCAACGACGTCACCGAACGTCGTCGCGTAGTCACCTCGGTCAAGGACCCCTCCGCTTTCGTAAAACGGTGATTTGATCCTGCATCTAATATTCCTGTGCAGGCTTGTGTCAACTAGACGATGTCAACGGGCGAATCGTTCAACACGAGGAGAGGCTTTGCAAACACTGGATGACGCGGACCTCGATCTGGTGGCCGCGCTGCAACTCACGCCCCGGGCGCCGCTGAACACCGTTGCGGAGGTCCTGGGCACCTCGGCCAGCACGGTCGGCCGACGAATACAGCGGCTGCTGGAGAGCCGACTCCTGCGCTTCATCTCCACCGTGCACTGGTCGCTGATCCTCACCGCCAACCCCTACGTGGTGTGGATCAAGTGCGAGCCGGGCAGGACCTCTGGCGTCGCGGCAGCGATCCAGGAGGTACCGGAGGCCCAGTCCATCATGATCATCAGTGGAAACGCGGATATCTACTGCACCATCTACCCGCTGGTGGGAACCGACCTGCGCCGCCTGCTGACCCACACGCTGCCCGCAATACCGGGCATCGCGTCCATCCAGTCGCATCTCGTGCTGCGCACGGCGCGTCAGGCCGTGTCGTGGCACCTGAACCGGCTCACCGACGAGCAAACTGCTGCGCTGCGCGAGCACGCCGACGCCGACCCCAGCTCGCCACCAGAGAGTGTCGGACCGCTCAACGAGGCCGAGTTCAACACGCTGCGCCTGCTCGTCGACGACGGCCGGATCTCCGCGGCACAAGCCGCCCGTGAACTCGACGTCAGCCGGTCGACCGCGTACCGGATGATCCAGTCGGTGCTGGAAGCAGGTGCCGCCCGTCCCCGGGTGGAGATCGAACCCGCCGTCCTCGGCTTCCCCCTCACGGCGCTGATCTCCCTCGATGTTCAACCGCAGCACGTCCCTGCTGTGCTCGGCGCCCTGGGCGCGAAGCCGTCCGCACGGTTCACCGTGATGACCGCCGGACCGGCATCGATCACCCATCACGCGGTGTTCCGCGACGAAGACCACCTGTCCCGGTTCGTGACCGAAGACATCGGCGCGCTCCCCGGCATCAACGGCCTCAACATGTCGACGGCGCTCGCGGTCCTGCGCCGCCAGTGGATCGACCGCGACAACGACGTGCTCCTCGGAGACCGAGTGCACGCCGTCCTGCCACCGCACCCCTGATCGCCGCCCGATGGTCGTGGGGGTTTTTTTCTGTTTTTTCCCGGACGAACACCCCCCCCTGGTAGGGTTTGTCGCCCGGACAAGCGGGGGGGGGGGGGGAAAGGGGGACGCGGTGAAAAACAAAAGGGAAA
>NZ_JBWKKH010000005.1:82676-216439 GCF_056431645.1 Saccharopolyspora sp. NPDC045839 | reverse complement strand
GGACGGACGAGAACAATCGTTTTTCCCGTGGAGTTCGAGTGCCCGCTTTCCTATCACCGCCCCCTGGATGCCCTCCGGGGGGTGGTGAGTGTTCGTTCCGGTTCTTACCGGAACGAACACTCACGACTGGTAGGTTCGGTCGCCGGAACGATCGGGGGCCGGTGGACAGCGGGGCACGTGGCGAACAACAGGCGGAAGAAGCAGAAGCGCGGGTCTGCAGGCCGGACGACCACTGCTCCGGACCGGTCGGTTCCGGAGCCTGACGAGGTTTCCGACGAGCGTTCGTCCCGCCCGAAGCCGCCATGGCTCGTTCTTGTCCTGGCGTTGGGTTGTTTCGCGGTCATCAAGCCCGAGATCTGGCTGACGTGGTCGCGGGACCAGGCGCCGGCGTGGGCTCAGACTGGCGCGCTCGCGGTCGGTCTCGCTTCGATCTGGCTGATCCTGCGCGGCCTGTGCGCCACGCAGTGGCTCGGCGCGTCCCGCGTTCAACCAACGGCGGGGGTGCGTTCCACCCGCCAGCTGGTCGAACTGATGCTGTCGCGAACGGCGATCTGCGCACTGGCGGGAACCTTCCTGGCCCTGATGGTCGCGAGCCGAGCGGAAGCGGCGGGGGTCAAGGTGACGAGCCTGATCAGCGACCTGGCCACGGTCGGCGCGCTGGTCGGCCTCGCGTCCTGCACGCCGCGCAGCGTGATCCAGAGCGTCCGGACCTTCAAGCTTCTCAAGGAGAACGACCGCCGCAACTGGGTCCGAGCCCACCTGACGCTGGCGATCGTCGACCTGATGGTCCTCTTTCAGCTCTGGAACCTGATCCGGTCGGTGCTGTTCTACAAGTGAAGGACGCCTTGATCGACTATGCCGGTCAAGGCGCCCTTCACTTCGGCACGATCAGGTTCACCCGGGGAAGCGGTCGTCTCCTCGGCTCCGCCATCACGGCCTTCCTTTTCGTCGCGGGAATCTTCTGCTGGCACAGAAGGGAATCCGGTCAGCATGGCTGCGGTTCGGGGGAGGGTTCGATGGGTGTCTGGCAGCTGGGTGCGCAGGTCGCTGCGGAGCGGCAGCGAGAGTTCGAAGCCGAGACCTACGGGCGCCACGTTGCCACTCGATCGGGCGATGGGGTGGCGTGCGGGATCGGTTCTGGGCCGCTTGGCGTTGATGATGATCCGCATGGTTGAGAACGGGGCAGACAAGACCGAGGGCGCCGGCAGTGCTGGGCGAGGGCCGGAGGAGGAGCGGCTGGAGCGGACCCGGACCGGTGGGATCTGGGTTTCCGTCGTCGTCGCGGTGATCGTGCTGGTGTTCCTGCTCGTCTTCATCGTGCAGAACTCCGACAGCGTGACCGTGCATTTCCTGTGGCTCGCGGGGAACCTGCCGCTGGGCGTGGCGATGATCTTCGCGGTGCTCGCGGGTGCCTTGCTGGTCGCTCTCGTCGGCACTGCCCGGATTCTGCAGCTGCGCCGCTCCGCCAAGCACCGCGCGCGCAAGCAGAAGTGAGGTTGCCGTGGCCGGCGGCGCGGGGGGCTGCCGCCGGCCACGCCACAGTTTCAATTGAAACTGTGGTCTTCGGACCTCGCGGGTGTTCTCACTGCGCGGTGAAGCCGCCGTCGATCGACAGGTTGGCACCCGTGATGAAGCTGGCCTCGTCGCTGAGCAGGAACGCCGCGAACGCGGCGATCTCCTCGGGCTTGGAGATCCGGCCCATCGGGTGGAGACCGGCGATCTGCGCCTCGCCTTCCGGAGTCGCGCCCATCGTGCTGCGGAACGCCGGGGTGTCGACCGCCCCGCTGGCGATCGAGTTGACGCGGATGCCCTGCTGCGCGTTCTCCAGCGCCGCCGACTTGGTCAGGCCGACGACGGCGTGCTTCGCGGCCACATAAGGCGAAATGCTGCCCATGCCGACCACGCCGACGTTGGAGGCGTTGTTGAGGATCGCGCCGCCGCCGGAGGAGAGGATGGCCGGAATCTCGTACTTCAGGCCGTAGAACACGCCGTTCAGGTTCAGATCCAGGTCGGCCCGCCAGCCTTCCGCGGGGATGTCCTGCACCGCGCCGAACGCGCTGACAGCGCCCGCGTTGTTGAACGCGCCGTCCAGCCGGCCGAACTCGTCCATCGCCGCGCGCACCAGCGCCGCGACCTCGCTCTCCACCGTCACGTCGGTAGGCACGAACAGAGCTCGGCCTCCGGTGCCGCGGATGTCCGCCGCCAGCTGCTCGCCGACGTCCTTGCTCCGCGCGCCCAGGACCACCGCCGCGCCCTCGGCGGCCAGCCGCCGGCTCGTGGCCTCGCCGATACCTGAGGTCGCCCCGGTCACCAAGACCACTTTGGACTCGAAACGTGCCGTGTTCATCTCTTCCTCGATCGCTTCGCCGTTTTCTCGGACGAGCCCAATACTTCCGGCGAAAGCGGATCAAGTCTGGCGGTAATCGGCCGTTGCGTCCGGACGTTCCAGCGTGGTCGCGAGCCAGAGCTCCAGGCGGTCCTGGGGTCGGTCGAGGAAGCGGTTCGTGACGCGTTCGGCGGTGCGCAGGCGGGAGCGAAGCGTGTTGCGGTGGATGTCGAGCTTGCGCGCCGCCGCCTCCAGGTTCTGGCCTTCGTCCAGGAAGGTCCGCACGCAGTCCACGAGGCTCGGGGTGCCCGCGCGGCGGCGTTCGTCCTGGCGGCGCAACGGTTCCAGCGCGGAGTCGACGAAGCGGTCGACCGCCGGGCCGTCGAAGACGCCTTGGAACAGGGCGCTCGCGGCGAGCTCGTCGGCGTGCCGGTAGACGTCTTCGGAGCGGGAAATCGCACTCGTGGCGCGGTAGATCGTCGCGGGCAGCTCGGTTCGGTCCCGGGCGGTCGCCGCTCCCGCGCGAACCTGCCCGGTCCGCGCGTCCAGCCGCTCGGCCAGCGCGCGGCCGGTCCTGGGGTTCGCGTCGGGGAGGACGGCGACCAGCGCTTCCGGCAGCGGGCAGACCACCAGTCGTTCCTCCAGTGCCGTGTCGTCGATGACCTCGGCGAGGGTGTCCAGCACGATGCGCGCCAGCTTCGGCGGCTCGGCGCCGCCGGCTCGCAGCGCCACCACCTCGTAAGGCGGGGGCGGCAGTGGGCAGGCGTCCTCCAGCCGGTCCCACAGCGTCGCCGAGTTCTCCTCGAGCGCGGCGGCGAAGAACGCGGCGCGCTGCTGGTGGGTCTTCGCGCGCGCCGAGCGCACGCCTTCGACGCCGACGCCGACGAGGTTGGCCGCGTGGTTGGCGAGGATCCGCACGTGTGCGGCGACCGGCGGCGCGGACGCCACCGCGAGCCAGCCGCTCGGGCTGCCCGAGATGCCGGTGCTCGCCACGTGGATCTCCCAGCCGCCGAAGGTCGTTCCGAGCGCTCCGCGCGTGCTGCGCCGCACGGCCGCGCGCACCGCCTCGTGCCAGTCACGGTGCTCCGGCGGCTCCGCCGCGCGCACGTGACCGGCGGAGTCGAGCAGCAGCACCTCGCCACCGGTGCCGGCGGCGAGCTCGCGCACGATCCCGGCGGGCCCGGAGCGCAGCGCCGCCCGCGCCATCGCGTCCTGCGCCTTGAGCGCCTGCCGCTCCTGGTGGGAGCGGTGGTCGGCGTACCACTGGGCGACGGCTTCGGTGATCGCGACGAACGGCGTGCTCTCGATGGCCGCGACCACCGGGAAGTCGCATTCGTCGGCGGCCCGCAGGACCGCGGGCGGCAGCTCCGTCCGGATCTCGCCGGGCGGGAAGCCGAGGCCCGCGCACCCCGCATCGGCCAGCCGGCGCACGTAGTCGCGCTGCCCGTCCGGGTCGTCCGGCAGGCCGAGCCCGACGGTCAGCACGAGCTCGCCGCCGCGCAGCCACGGCACCGGGTCGGTCAGCTCGATGACGTGCGCCCAGCGCACTTCCCGGTGCAGCCCGCCCGCCCCGGCCAGCAGGCGCAGGTCCAGTCCCGGCAGGCCCAGGACATCCGCCATCCGCAGCGCCATAGATCAACCCTTGTGCGAATCGCCCAACTCAGACTGCGAAAGTGTACGGTTCGCCCAGGGTGTTTTTCCGCCCGCGGTCCTACAGTCGCTGCACTCGCTCCCAGCGCCGACGGAGGACTACATGAGCGATTCGACCGCTTCGCCGCGAATGGCCGTCAGGGCCGCGTTCGCATCGTTCGTGGGCACGACCATCGAGTGGTACGACTTCTACGTCTACGCCACGGCCGCCTCGCTGGTGCTCGGCAAGCTGTTCTTCCCGACCTACGCCGACCCGTTCGTGGGCATGATGGCCTCGTTCGCGGTGCTGGCCGTCGGGTTCTTCGCCCGGCCGCTCGGCGGCATCGTGTTCGGGCACTTCGGCGACCGCGTCGGCCGCAAGTCCGCGCTGGTCACGACACTGTTGATCATGGGCGGAGTGACGTTCCTGGTGGGCCTGATGCCGACCTACGACACCATCGGGCCGTTCGCGCCGATCGCGCTCGTGGTGCTGCGGTTCATCCAGGGCCTCGCGGTCGGCGGCGAGTGGGGCGGCGCGGCGCTGATCGCGGTCGAGCACGCGCCGGAGCACCGCAAGACCTTCTTCGGGTCCTTCCCGCAGATCGGCAACTCCGCCGGGGCGCTGCTGGCCACCGGCGCGTTCAGCATCGTGTCGGCCTTCGGCGAGGAGGCGCTGCTGAGCTGGGCGTGGCGGATCCCGTTCCTGGCGTCGGCCGTGCTGGTGCTGGTGGGGCTGGTGATCCGGCTGCGGGTGGAGGAGTCCCCGGTGTTCGCCGAGGCCCTGCAGGAGCAGGACGCCTCGAACGAGGCCCCGGTCAAGGAGGTGCTGCGGACCTCGTGGCGGTCGGTGCTGATGGGCATCGGCGCGCTTCCGGTCGCCGTCGGCGGCTACTACATCGTCACGACGTTCCTGCTCGCCTACGCCACCACGCCGGAGATCGGCGTGCCCGAGACGGTGATGCTCAACGCGCTGAGCGCGGCCGCGTTCCTGGAGATCGTCGCGACGCTGATCACCGCCTGGTTCGGCGACCGCGTCGGCGCCCGGCGGATCGTGATCGGCGGGCTGATCGCGGTGGCCGTGCTGGCCGCGCCGCAGTTCCTGGTGGTGCCCAGCGGGAACGTCGCGCTGATCGTCGCGCTGCTGCTGGTGATGCGCATCGGCATGTCCGGCACCTACGGCCCGCTGCCCAAGATCCTGGCGGAGATGTTCGAACCGCGCGTCCGCTACACCGGCATCTCGCTGTCCTACCAGATCGCCGGCGCGGTCTTCGGTGGCTTGGCGCCGATCGCCTGCACCGCGCTGCTGGCGGCGTTCGGCACCCCGATCCCGGTGGTGGTGCTGCTGGTGGTGATGTGCCTGGTCGCGATCGCCTGCACGGCCAAGGCCCGGCAGGTCGACGACTCGCCTGCCGCCCTCACCCAGCGCGCCTGAAGTTCCCGAACGATTCGAAAGGTCAACCGTGTCCACTTTGGTCATCACGCACGCCGACGTCCGCACCGTGGACCATCGCCGGCCGCGCGCGGAGGCCGTTGCCATCCGCGACGGCAAGATCCTGCTCTGCGGCGCGGAATCCGAGGTCCGCGCCGCGGCGGGGCCCGGCGCGGTGGAGCTCGACGCCGGCGGCCGGACCGTGGTGCCCGGCTTCATCGACCCGCACAACCACCTGCTGTCCACCGCGGAGTCGCTGGCGGCGGTGAACGTGCGCAGCCCCGGGGTGTCCAGCGCGGCCGACCTGGTGGCGGCGATCGCGAAGGCGGCCGCGAGCGCCCCGGCGGGCCAGTGGATCCGGGCGTTCGGCATGGACGACGCGAAGTACCCGGAGGGCCGGGTCACCCGGGCCCAGCTGGACGAGGCGACCACCGAGCACCCGGTGATCATCTACCACGTCTCCGGCCACCAGGCGGTCGTCAACAGCGCCGCGCTGAAGTGGCGCGGCATCGCCACCGACGTGGCCGACCCGGCGGGCGGCGCGTTCGTCCGCGACGAGGGCGGCCGGCTGACCGGGATGGTGCTGGACAGCGCGATGGAGCTGCTGCTGCCGCTGGCCGCCGACATCGGCTGCCACGGCCCCAACTTCCACACCGACCTGCCGCATGAGCAGCTGCTCGGCTGGCTCGCCGATGCCCGCGACAACTACCTGTCCGCCGGCGTCACCACGGTGTGCGACCCGCAGGTGTCCCGGCGCGAGATGCTGGTCTACCGGGCGGCGAAGGCCGTCGGCACGCTGCCGCTGCGCACCGTCTGCATGCCGCTGTCGCACCAGCTCGACGGCCTCACCGCGCTCGGCCTCGCGGGCCCGTTCGGCGACGACTGGCTGCGGCTCGGGGCGATGAAGTTCTACTCCGACGGCAGCCTGCTCGGCGGCACCGCCCTGTTCCGCGAGCCGTACGGGGAGCGCGGCGAGTTCACCGGCAGCTCGTACTGGCAGCCCGAGCAGCTCACCGACCTGCTGCGCCGGGCGTCGGCGGCGGGCTGGCAGGTCGCGGTGCACACGCAGGGCGACCTCGCGATGCAGAACACGATCGACGGGCTCGTCGAGGCCGTGCGGGTGGCCGGCGACGACCCGCGGCCGCGCATCGAGCACTGCGGCTACCCGACCCGCGAACAGGTGCGGATGCTCGCCGATCTCGGCGCGGTGGCGGTGAACCAGCCGAACTTCCTCTACGACAGCGGCACCGACTTCGTGCGCCGCCTCGGCCCCGAGCGCGCGCACCGGCTGCAGCCGATCCGGGAGGAGCTGGACGCCGGCGTGGTGCCGGTGCTCTCCAGCGACTCGTTCGTCTCCAGCCTGCGCCCGATGGAGACCATCGCCAACGCGGTCTGCCGCCGCACCCGGGAGGGCGGCGAGATCGGTGCCGCGCAGGCGATGAGCCTGGACGAGGCGCTGCGCGCGCACACCCTGGACGCCGCCTACGCCCTGCGGCTGGAAGACCGCCTCGGTTCGCTCGCGCCGGGCAAGCTCGCCGACCTCGTGGTGCTCGACCACGACCTGCGCACCACGGCGGACGAGGACCTGCGGAAGGTCGACGCGCACTGCACGATCCTCGACGGAGAGGTGGCGTACCGGGCATGAGCGACACCGCGAAAGCCGCCGCGCGGGATTGGGTGGACCGCAACCGGTCCCGGCTGTCCGAGTGGCACGGCCGGATCTGGGAGCTGGCCGAGCCCGCGTGGCGGGAGTACCGCTCGGCGGCCTGGTACGTGGACCTGCTGCGGAGCGAGGGTTTCGAGGTCGAGGAAGGCAGCGGCGGAATGCCCACGGCGTTCTCCGCGACCTGGCGCAACGGCCCGGGCCCGACGCTGCTGACCTACGCCGAGTACGACGCGGTGCCGGGCAACTGCCAGGCAGGCACGCCGCGCCCCGAACCGCGGTCCGGCGTCAGCCCGCACGCGCCCGGGCACACCGACCCGCACTCCGCGTTGGGCATCAGCACCCTGGGAGCCGTCCTGGCGGCGAAGGAAGCGATGCAGCGCAACGGGATCGGCGGCACGATCCGCTACACCGGAGAACCGGCCGAGAAGGTGCAGGGCTCCAAGGTCGTGCACGGGCTGCGCGGCTACTACGACGACGTGGACGCGATCATCAGCTTCCACCCGTTCTACATGCTGCCGCTGTGCAACACGGTCCGGTGGGACACGCACTGCGGCGCGTACTACAGCCGCATCTACAGCTTCCGCTGCGACGAACCGGAGACCTGGGGCGTCGCGGACCCGGGCAGCCCGATCCCGGCGTCCCACTCGGCGGCCCGCGCGCCCGGCGCGAACGCCGCGCTGATGACGATGTACTCGCTGACGAAGTCCACACAGGACTCGATGGTCCCGGCGTTCGGCGGCTGGTCGCTGTCCGAGGCGATCCTGAGCGCGGGCAACGCCACCGCGGACAACCTCCCGGCGGGGATCGCCCAGATCCAGTACTCCTGGCGCTGCCCGGACATCGCCACGGCCGAGCAGGTGCTGCGGGTGCTCGACGCGAACGCGGAGGCCGCGGCCCGCACGGCGCACTGCCGCCTCGAAACCCGCTGGGTGTCGCGGAACCGGCCGGGCCTGGCCAACCACGCGATGGCGGAGGTGACCTACCGCAACCTGGCGCAGGTCGGGCCGCCGGAGTACGACCCGGAGGCGGTCGAGGTGGCCCGCGAGGTGCAGCGCTCGCTCGGCGTCGAGCCGACCGAGCACCCGCTGCTCGCCGAGTGCTCCCAGCTGGTCGAACCGGCCGAGGCGGAACGCCTGCTGCGCGAGAACATCCCGCCGTCGCAACGGAACTGGACGTCCGACGACTACGTCGAGATGACCCACTACGCCCCGACGGCCCGCCTCTACATCGCCCGCCCGGCGCTGGCCCCGATCGACGGCCGCCCCACGCCGAGCTGGGCGATGAACGCCCTCGGCGGCATCCCGGCGACGATCGACCCGACGATCATCTGCGCGGCCAAGACGATCGCCGGAACGCTCCTGGACCTGGCCCGCAGCCCGGAGGTCCTGGCGGCGGCCAAGGCGGAGTTCGAGGAGCGCCGCGCGGCGGCCCCGGAACCGTTGCTGCCCAAGGACTTCGAGGCCCCGCACGACTACCCGTGGCCGGAGTACGTGACGACCGCGCGAGGCTCGGGCTGGCAGGGCGCCTGAGCAGACGGTGGGATGAAGCGAACGGCCTGTTCACCTCGTCTATCGAGGCGAACAGTCCGTTCGCTCCAAACCAACAGCGCCTCGCCGGTTCGGTTACTTCACATCGGTGACGAAGATCCGGTGGTCGGTCGGATGCGAGGTGTGCATCTGGATCCTCTTCGAGGTGATGCCGCGGAGGAAGATGTAGTCGAACTTCCTGATCACCGGCGGGCGCTCCTCGTTGTTGGCCAGCGTCGGCCGGCACACGCCGTCCGGCTCCTTCACGTTGATGTGGTGGTCCGGAGCCTGGATCATCGGCCGGTCGTTCGCCGGCCGGCAGTCGAGGTCGGCGTCCTTGAACCCCGCATTCCACATGGGGTGCATCTCCTTCTGCCACGGCTGTGCGTTGAAGTCCCCGAACACCAGCGCCCGATCGTGGCGGCCGGCATCTCGCAGCAGCTGGTTGACCTGCGCGGCCCGCAGGCGGTCGTCCTCAGGACCCGACGCGCCGGCGGTCAGATGGGTGTTGAACATCCGGACCTTCTTGCCCGCGACCTCGGTCGTGAACGTCTGGTAACCGCGGGTCTCCGCTCCGTCCTCGGCGTCCCCGGAGTATGCGACGTCGCGCTCATCGGTGATCCGGGCGGCGGACATGACCACCAGGCCGATGCCGGGGTCGGAGATCCCGCACCGCAGGTCCTTGGTCATCGGCCCGGAGGCGATCCGGTAGTACATCCCCCTCGCGCGCAGGAGCTTCCTGGCCTCCGTGACCTCGGATCCGCAGGTCTCCTGGAACGCGACGACCTGCGGCCCGACCCGCTCGACCTCGGCGGCGATCATCTCGGGCGTGGACCACTCCTGCCCGTGGGAGTTCCAGGTCATGACGCGGTTCTTGTAGATCTTGCCGCTCGCGGACTCCGCCGCGGGCGCGACCCCGGTCAGGGCGACCATCGACAGCGCGCTCGCCGCGACGGCGACCGTCGCCAGCCGAGCCTTGCTTCGTTTCCCGTTTCGCATTGGGCTTTCCTTCCCCGCAGTTTCCCGGACTCGCCGGTTCGGCGGTTACGCCGTACAGGTAACCGTGCTCGGCCGGGCCTGGGAGAACCTTGCGAACCACCTTGAACGTGCTGGTCGGTGCCGATATACAAGGTGTCCGGCCGATCTGCCATTGGGGGTTCTCGCGGTGGAGTTCCGCGTGCTCGGCGAGATAGCGGTGGTCGTTGCGGGCGAGCCCGTCGACATCGGTCATGCCCGGCAGAAATCGGTGCTGGCAGCCCTGGCCGTCGATGCGAACAAGCCGGTTTCGGCCGATCAGCTGGTGGACCGGGTCTGGGGAGACGATCCACCGCGCCGCGGCCGCGAGACCTTGTACAGCTACCTGTCGCGGCTCAGGCGTGCTCTGGCCGATGTCGAAGGCATGTCCCTCAGCGCGCGTTCCGGCGGATACGTCCTCTCCATCGACCCCGGATCGGTGGATCTGCACCTGTTCCGCCGACTCGTCGCGCAGTCCCGCGAGGAGCGCGATGACCGGCAGGCACTCGGCTTGCTGGACCGCGCGCTCGGCTTGTGGCGGGGCCAAGCCTTCGGCGAGCTGGACACCCCTTGGTACCACGCCCAGCGGGAGGCGCTGCACCAGCAAAGGCTGGCGGCGGAACTGGATCGCGTCGATGTCGCGCTCCGCTCGGGACAGCACGAAGAGATTCTCGCCGAGCTGTCGGCGAGGGCGGCCAGATATCCGCTGGACGAGCGGGTGATCGGCCAGTTCATGCGCGCCTTGTACCGGTGCGGTCGCCAGGCGACGGCGCTGGAGTGCTTCGAGCAGACCCGGTTGCTGCTCGCCGAGGAGCTCGGCGCCGATCCCGGTCCGGCGCTGCGGCACCTGCACCGGCAGATGCTGACCGGCGCCCCGGATCTCGCAGCGCCGCCGGCCGAACACGCGCGCCCACCGGCACCTCGCCAGCTTCCCCCGCCGCTGCGCCTTTTCACCGGCCGCGCCGACGAGCTCAGGTGGCTCACCAAGACCGTGGAATCCCGGCCCGATCACGGGGCCATCGCGGTGATCTCGGCGATCGGCGGCGCGGGCAAGACCTGCCTAGCGCTGCACTGGGCGCACCAGAGCACCGACCGGTATCCCGACGGGCAGCTCTACGTGAACCTGCGCGGTTTCGACCCGAGCGGCGAGCCGATGTCGCCGTCGACGGTGCTGCGCGGGTTCCTCGATGCCCTCGGCGTCGATTCCGGCGCCGTGCCGGTGGATTTCGAGGCCCAGGTGGGGTTGTACCGCAGCCTGGTGGCCAGCAAGCGACTCCTGGTCGTGCTGGACAACGCGCGCGATACCGCTCAGGTCGAGCCGTTGCTGCCGAGCGGCCCGGCCTGCACGGTGCTGGTCACCAGCAGGCACAAGATGACCGGTCTGCGCACTCGCGGCGTGCATGCGCTCGACCTCGACGTCCTCACCGACGCAGAAGCGATGGACCTGCTGGCCGACCACATCGGCAGGGAGCGGGTCGCCGCCGAACCCGGCGCGGTCGCCGGACTGCTGCGGGCCTGCGGTGGACTCCCGTTGGCCGTCTGCATCGTCGCCGCTCGTTCCGACGCCAATCCGGACTTCCCGCTGTCGGTCCTCGCCGCGGAGCTGCAGGACACCTCGGAGCGCCTGGACGCGTTGGACGCCGGTGAGCTCGCCACCGACCTGCGCGCGGTGTTCTCCTGGTCGTTCCAGGCAGTGCGCGCCGAGGCGGCATCGCTGTTCCAGCTGATCGGTGCAGCTCCCGGCGCCGACATCGGGTTGCCGGCCGCGGCGGCCCTCGCCGACGCACCCATTTCCCGGACGCGACTGCTGTTGCGGGAGTTGGAGACCGCGCACCTGGTGCAGCAGCGGTCGCCCGGCCGGTTCCGGATGCACGACCTCCTTCGCGCCTTCGCCACCGACCGCGCAGGACGGGAACGAACCCGAACGGCGTTGCCCCGCATGCTGGACTGGTACGCGCATGCCACCCGCGCTGCGATGGACCTGGTGCACCCCAATCGACGCAGGATCGGCAGCCCCGCCACGGCCCCGGCCGTCCCGCTGCCGAGGATGGCGGATCGAGGGGCGGCGATGGAGTGGCTGGAAGCGGAGCACCGCAACCTGGTGGCTTCGATCGAATTCGCGTGCGTCGGCGGGTGGCCGACGCACGCGGCCGAGCTGGCCCAGCCGCTCGGCCAGTTCTTCCTCATGCGGAGCCAACTCGCGGACTGGATCAGAACGCACCAATCGGTGCTGGACGCGGCCGGCGACTCGGCGCCCGCCGATCTCCAGGCCGAGACGCGAACCAACCTCGCCACCGCGTTCACCGTGGCGGGGCGGCTCGACGAGGCGATCGTCCAGTTCCAGCGGGCACTGCCCCTCTGGCGGCACGCGGGCAACCGCCGTGGCGAAGCCAATGCGCTCGGCAACCTCGGCAGCGCCTGCGTGCTGCGCGGCCGCTATCCCGAAGCCGTCGAGCATTCGTTGCGCGCTGCGAGCCTTTCCGGGGAGCTCGGTGACACCATCGGGCAGGCCAACGCGTTGAACACCTTGGGCATCGTCCACGCCAGGCTCGGCGACTACGAACGATCCGAGGAGCACCTCCGGCAAGCGTTGCGGCTGTACCAGCGATCCGGCGACCAGTACGGGGCGGCCGCGGCCAACGACACGCTCGGCCACGTCTGCAGGCGAACCGGCCGGTACGACGACGCGATCGAGCGTTGCCGGAACGCGATCGCCGCCTGCCGGGCGATCGGCAACCGATCGCAGGAGACCGACACCCTGGGCAACCTCGCCCTGGTCCACGCCGAAACGGGGAACGACGGCGAAGCCCGGGCACTCGTGGCCCAAGCCCTCGACCTCATCGCGCAATTCGGCAGCCCCGCCTCGGACAGCGGGCTGCTCAACGATCTCGGCGCGGCCCTCCGGCTGCTGGGAGAGCATCGCGCTGCCCTGGCGCGGCACGAGTCGGCGCTTGCCGCAGCCAGCGATCCGTACCAGCTGGCGCGGGCGCATTGGGGCCTCGCTCAGAGCCTTGAAGCCCTCGGCCGGAACGACCGCGAGCACCACCGGCAGGCGACGGAGCTGTTCGGCCGGCTGGGCGTGGCCGAGCCGGCCTGGCAAGGGATCTGAGCGTCAGCGGATGCCTTCGCGGCGGAGGCGCTGGGCGAGCTGCGCGGTGACCTTCACCAGGAGCTCGCCCACCTTTCGCGCCTTCGCGTCCGTCGTCTGCTCGATCGGCATCGAGCAGCTGATCGCGTCGGTGCCGGGGATCCGGTAGGGCACCACCGCCGCCACGCAGCGGATGCCGGGCGTGCCCTCCTCGATTTCCGCCGCGTAGCCCCGTTCCTGCGCCGTCGCGCACGCCTCGAGGACGTCGTCCAGCGACACCAGGGTGTTCGGCGTGAGCGCGGGGAGCGGGTCGGGGAGGAGCTCGGCCACCTCTTCGCGGGTCAGCTCCGCCAGCAGTGCCTTGCCCAGGGCGGTGGCGTGCGCGGGCAGCGTGCGGCCGATCTTGGACGTCAGGTACGTCGAGCTCGCCGACTCGCGGGTTTCCAGGTAGATCACCTGGTTTCCGATCAGGCGGGCGTAATGCGTGGTGAAGCCCGTCTGCTCGCGCAGCTCTTCAAGCGCTTCGGTGGCGTAGCGGATCGCCGGGTCGCGGTCGAGGTAGGCCGTGCCGCAGATCAGCGCGCGGACGCCGAGCCGGTACCGGGTGTTGCTGGAATCCGCCTCCAGCCAGCCCGCGTCGAGCAGCGTGCGCAGCAGCCCGTGCAGGCTGGAGCGCGGGAATCCGGTCTGGACGTGCAGATCGGACAGCGACAGCCAGGACGGTTGCGCGGCGAAGGTCTCGACCAGGTCGATCGCGCGGCGGGCGGACTTCACACCGGCGTCGGTACCGCCCGCCGCGCTGGAAACATCGGCCGGCTGGGGCATCGCGGCATCCTCCCTCGCAGACGGCAGTGTCACGATCCTAGTCAGCCGAACGATCCGTTCGCATACATGAATCCCGTTCAGGAATTCGGCCGGTCCCGGTGCGCGGGGGATCCCAGTTTCAATTGAAACTGCGGTTCAGTTCGGTTCGCCGAGGGCGGCGGTGGTGAACGGGCCGCCCAGGTAGCGGGCCGAGGCGTCGGACGGGGCGGCCTCCGCGGCGAACCGCTCCGAGTCGTCCTGCGGGCGGTAGCCCAGTTCCTCCGCCTCGGCCAGGGAGCAGACCCCGCGGGTGTTGGCCGAGACGCCCCAGATCACGCGGTAGCCCGGCGACGGGTGGCTCAGGCACGCCTCGAAGAGGCGGCCCGCGTCGTCGGGGGAGAGCCACAGCGACAGGGCGCGCACGTCCGCCGGGCGCTCGAAGCAGTTGCCGATGCGGATGCAGATCACGTCGATGCCGAACCGGGAGTGGTAGAGGCTGCCCAGCGCCTCGATCGCGGCCTTGCTCACGCCGTAGTAGGTGTCCGGCCGCGCGGGCGAATCCGCGGGCAGGCCGTCGGGTCCGGCGTCGGAGACCAGCCGGAACCCGGCGGCGTGGTTGCTGGAGGCCAGGACCACCCGGCCGACACCGGCTTTCCGGGCCGCTTCCAGCACGGTGTGCGTGCCGTCGATGTTCACCGCGAGCGTCTCCGCCCACGAGTTCTCCCGGCTGTGGCCGCCGAGGTGCACGATCGCGTCGACGCCTTCGCAGGCGGCGGCCATCACGTCCGGGTCGGTCAGCGTTCCGGTGACCGCCTCGACGGCTTCGCCGGGCTCCGCGGGCGGCAGCGGCGCGCGGTCGAGCAGCCGCAGGACGCGGCCCTCGCGGCGCAGCCGGGACCGCATCATGGTGCCGACGACCCCGGCCGCGCCGGTGATCAGAATGCGTTGCTGCAACGTGGGTTTCCCTTCTGCGTTCAGCGGTCCGGCGCAGAGCGCGGCGACCTCGTCGCGGGTCAGCTCGGCCAGCAGTGCCTTGCCCAGGGCGGTGGCGTGCGCGGGCAGCGTGCGGCCGACGCGGGAGATCAGGTGCACCGAGCGCCGGGACTCCCGGCTTTCCAGGTAGACGACCTCGTTGCCGTTGCGGCGCGCGTAGTGCGTGGTGAACCCGGTCTGCTCGCGGACCTGCTCCATCGCCTCGGTCGCGTAGGGCACCACCGGGTCGCGGTCGAGGTAGGCGGTGCCGCAGATCAGCGTGCGGATGCCGAGCCGGTAGCGGGTTTCCGTGCGGTCCGCCTGCAGCCAGCCGGTTTCCAGCAGATGCTGGTCATCGGCTGGTGGTCGCACCGCAGGGTCAAGACCGACAAGGACTTCTTCATCGCCGGCGGCCGGATGCCCTGGTGGCTGGCCGGGATCTCGCACCACATGTCCGGCTACAGCGCCGTGCTGTTCGTCGCCTACGCGGGCGTGGCCTACACCGACGGCATCACGGTCTACTTCTGGGGATTCGCCAGCATCGGCATCGGCGTGGCCATCGGGTCGTGGCTGTTCGCGGCCCGCTGGAACCGCCTGCGCGCCCGCTTCGGCGTGGCGTCGCCGCTGGAATTCCTGGCCCGCCGCTACAACATCCCCACCCAGCAGGTGCTGGCCTGGAGCGGCTCGTCGCTGAAGGTCTTCGACGTCGCGGCCAAGTGGTTCGCGGTGGCGGTGCTGCTGCACTCCTTCGCCGGGCTGCCGCTGATCTGGGGCATCGTCATCACCGGCACCGTCACCCTGCTGTACTGCACGGCCGGCGGGCTGTGGGCCGACGCGCTGACCGACTTCGGCCAGTTCGTCATCCAGGCGGCGGCCGGGATCGTGATGATCTGGGCGGTGCTGGCCGAACTCGGCGGCGTCTCCGGGCTGTGGACGCTCTGGGACCGGCTGCCCGCGGGGCACACCTCGCCGGTCACCGGGCAGTACACCACGGTGTTCCTGCTGGTGTACGTGCTGGTGAAGACGCTGGAGTACAACGGCGGGATGTGGAACCTGGCGCAGCGCTACATGGCCGCGCCCGACTCCCGCGCCGCCCGGCGCGGCGCGGTGCTCTCCGCCGCCCTGTACCTGGTCTGGCCGCTGGTGCTGATGTTCCCGATGTTCGCCGCGCCGCTGTTCGTGCCGGACCTCGCCGACCCGACCACCTCGTACGCGGCGATGACCCAGGCGCTGCTGCCGCCGGGCATGATCGGGCTGGTGCTGGCCGGGATGTTCTCCCACACCATGGCCATGGTCGCCTCGGACGCCAACGCGATCTCCTCGGTGATCACCCGCGACATGCTGCCGGTGCTGTGGCGGAAGGCGCGCGGGTTCGACGAGTTCCAGCGGTTACGCACCGGCCGCATCGCCACCTTCGGCTTCATCGCGCTGAGCATGGTCGTGGCCACCCAGGCCGAGCACCTCGGCGGCGTGCTGTCCATCGTGGTCTCCTGGGTCGCCGCGCTGATGGGCCCGATCTCGGTGCCGCTGCTGCTGGGCATGCTGCCGTGGTTCCGGCGGTGCGGCTCGCGGGCGGCCATCGCGTCCTGGGCGGGCGGGCTGCTCACCTACGGCGTCCTCTACTACGGCCTCGACGCCGGTCCCACCGCCACCGTCGCCACCCCGATCCTGGTGTCGCTGGCGCTGTACGTCGGCCTGGGCCTGATCGCCTCGGAGCGCACCGAGCGGGTCGACGAGATGCTCGAAGCCCTGGACGGGGAGTCGGCCGCGGCCGCACCGGCGGCCGCCCGATGACCCGGTCGGAGGTGGGCTGACGTGCACGTGACGGGCTACGGCTATCCGTGGGACGTGGGGCCGGAATTCGCCGACCGGGTGCGGGATCTCGGCGTCGACGAGGTCGCGATCGCGGTGTCGTACCACAGCGCGCGGGCCGCGACGCCGTGGTCGAAGCAGGGCACCAGCGTCACCGCCCGGCACGCGGCGCTCTACCGGCCGATCCGCGACGGGTGGGGCAGGCTGCGGCCCGCGCCCGCCGACTGGGTCGACTCCGCCGACAGCGCCGGGGACGCGATCCGCGCGCTGACGGCGGCCGGGATCCCGGCCGCCGCGTGGCTGGTGCTGACGCACAACTCCTTGCTGGGCGCGGAGTTTCCCGAGTTCGCGGTGCAGAACTGCTTCGGGGAGACCTATCCCTGGGCATTGTGCCCAGCGCAGGAGGAGGTGCGGGCGTTCGCCGCCCGGCTGACCGCGGAATCCCTGGCGGAGCTGGATGTCCGGTCCGTCGTGCTGGAGGCGTGCGGGCAGCTCGGTGCGATCCACCAGCACCAGCACGAGAAGACCGACGCGGTGTGGTCGCCCGCCGCGGCCCGGCTGCTTTCGGTGTGCTGCTGCGCCGCGTGCGCCGCCGACTGGGCCGAGCACGACGTGCTGCCGGAGGCCGCCCGCGCGCTGCTGCGGGAGGAGGTCCGGCGGCTCATCGCCGAAGGCGACCTCACCGCCACCGAGGACCGGCTGCCCGGCGAACTCCGCGCGGCGTTCCTGTCGACCCGGCAGCGGGCGACCGACCGGCTGCGGCAGGACGTGCTCGAGGAGATCGGCGGCGACCGCCGCGTGGTGCTGCACGGCGCGATCGACCCGTGGGCGACGGGAGCGCTGCCTGGCCTCACCCCGCAGGCCGCCCGCGACGTCGACGCCGTCGTGCTGCCCTGCTGGGTGCCCGGCGCGGCGACGGTCGCGAACGTCGCCGCCGCGGCCGGATCGATACCGGCCACGGTGGACATCGGCGCTTACGTGACGGTGGCCGGGCCCGAAGTGCCCGGCATCGCCGGGTACGTCCGGGAGCTGGGGCGGGCGGGCGCCACCGAGCTGCACCTCTACCACCTCGGGCTGGCCGGGCCCGCCCGCTGGCCGGACCTGCGCCGAGCCGTCGAGCAGGCCCACGGCCGGTCGATGTGAGCCGGGAATTGCCGCGCGAATTGCGAATCAGCCGGCGCTCACCCGGAAGTCGCGGAACTGCGCGTGCACATCCCGGCTCGGACCCCAAGAAGTGTCGTGGCCGCCGAAGAATGTGGAGAAGAAGATTCCCGAGAACGAGATTTCCGCGACGTCCTGAATGCCCTGTTCGCGCAGCACCTCCTGGCCCCAGTCGCCCTCGGCGACGAAACCCCACTGCTGCTTCCAGGATTCGCCGGGGAAATCGGCGAATCCGCCGGTCCACGGCCCGGCCGCCGGCGCGCCGGGAGCCGCGCCCGCGGGCAGGGCGGCCAGTGCCAGCACGGCTGCCAGCGACAACCCGGCGAGACCGCTCGTCCGCCGGAAAGCACGTCGTTTCCTCACGTCGTACACCTCGCATCCGATTCGACGTCGACCGGGCGGCGGTACGGTCTGCCGGGAGAATCCCGGCAATCGCAAAGCAGACACCAGAAAAGGGCGATCGGTCAAGCCCGGAAACGGTTTCCGCCCCGAATTTCCGGTGCCGTTCAAGAATGTGATCGCGGCATTGACGATTTTTCCGCGCTGCGCCATCGTATTCGGCGGCGACCGGGTTCTCCCGGTAGTGGGCCGACCGCCGCCGGCCCCCGCACCGAGTCCGCGCCGATCACCCTGACCGGCCCGAGGGAGGCGCTGCTGTCCAACGCGCAGGACGGCTGCGACCCGGACATCACTTCGGCTCGGCGGAGAGCAACTGGGACAAGTACGGCGACACGCCCGGGCAGCCGGACCGCAGCGACCGCAACCAGGCGCTGGACAACCGGCCGGGGCCGCCCTTCGCGTCCATAGGCCACCGATCCGGTTACAAGGCAGGGCCGGTTCGGTGAACTTTCACGGTGTGTACGCGATGTGCCCAGAGTTACGGTTAGAACGCGTGAATCCGATCTCGATCGAGTGATCTTGATCCGATACAGTGCGTTCGCACCAGGGGGACACGGACGTGGAAGTGGAGAGGAGCGCCCCGCCGATACCACTGCGCCATGACACGCGTCCGCACGACGTTCAATCGCCTCGCCCGGGCGCGGGCGAGGCAAGACGATGGAAAGTGCTTGGAAGTGACAACCCAAAACGAGTCTTTCGCACCCCCTGGAGAAGCGAGGAGACGCCGGGCGAAACGCTCCGACACCTCGATCAGATCCCGGCTCACGTGGGCGGTCGCCATCCCGTGGGTCGTCGTCGGCGTCCTCTGGGTCTTCGGCTGCTCGCTGTTCGCCTTCGAGGCCATCTACACCCAGCAGGTCGCCGCCAGCGTCCGGCAGATGTCGCTGCCCGCGGTGACGGCCCTGGACCACGTGCAGCGGGAACGCCTGCGCAGCCTCGAGCTGATCGCCCGGCCCGGCATCGGCAGCGCCGGACTCACGGCGCAGCAGCGGGAAACCGACAACGCGCTGGCCGCCCTGCAGAAGGAGGCCAGCTCGCTGATCGACTCGGCCCCGGCGGAAGTCCAGCAGCCGATGCGCGAGCTGACCGGCTACTTCGACCGGCTGCCCGACCTGCGCGCCCGGATCGCCAGCGGGCAGGCCTCGACCAACGAGATCAACGAGTTCTACAACGGGCTGTTCGACACCGCCACCAAGCTGTTCGACGTCCAGTCCCGGATCGTCCCGGACCCCGAAACGCTGCAGGGCGGCCTCGCCGCGACCTCGGTGTTCCGGGCCTCGGACATGTTCTCCCGGGAGGCGTCGCTGGTCGGCACCGCGCTGAACAGCGGTGAGCTGACGCCCGAGCAGTACCGCCTGCTGCTGAGCTACATCGACGCCCACCACACGACGATGGCGGTGAACGCCGACAGCCTCCTGCCCAGCGTGCAGGCCGACTACCAGCGGTTGCTGGGCAGCCCGTCCTGGCAGCAGCTGGTCGACGCCGAGAACCGGATCATCTCCCACGGCTCGTTCAAGGGCGGCGCGCCGCCGGTGCGGGTGGACGACTGGCAGCGCATCACCAACGAGGTCGGTGCCAGCATGTCAGACCTGGTGTTCAAGCAGGCCGACGAGGTTTCGCAGAGCGGTGTCGCCAGTGGTACGGACACCCTGTGGAACGTGCTGTGGGGCAGCCTCGCCGCCCTCGCCGTCGCGGTCGTGTCGTTCCTCTTCGCCCGCCGCGTCTACCGCACGGTCGTCGACGAGGCACTGCTGACCCGGCTGCAGGACCTGCGCACCGAATCGCTGGCGATGGCCGAGAAGCTGCCCGACGTCGTGAGCCGGCTGCGCGACGGCCAGTCCGTCGACGTGGAAACCGAGATGGTCCCGCTGGCGCACTACGGCACCGACGAGGTCGGCCAGGTGGCGCAAGCCATCCAGCTGTTCCAGGAGGAAGCGGTCCACGCGGCCGTCGGTGAAACCCGGGCCCGGCAGGGCGCGCGAGTGGTGTTCGTCGGCATGGCGCACCGAATCCAGCGGCTGCTGCGGCACATGCACGGCACCATCGACCAGCTGGAGCGCAACGAGGAGAACTCCGCGCAGCTGGCGAAGCTGTTCGACCTGGACAACTCGACCACCCGCGCCCGGCGCACGGTCGAGAACCTGCTGGTCCTCGGTGACCAGCAGCCGGGCCGCCGGTGGAGCCGGCCGGTCGCGCTGATGGACGTGCTGCGCTCGTCGGTCTCCGAGATCGACCAGTACTCGCGCGTGGTCATCGGTCACGTCCCGGAGGTGATGGTCAACGGCGCCGCCGTCGGCGACGCGATCCACCTGATCTCCGAGCTGATCGACAACGCGACCGCGTTCTCGCCGCCGAACACCCAGGTGCACGTGGACGCCACCGCGGTGGCGCGCGGTGTCGCCGTCGACATCGCCGACCAGGGCCTCGGCATGGACCCGTCGACCCGCGACCGGGCCAACTCGATGATGTCCGAGCCGCCGGAGTTCGACCGGCTGGTGCTGGAGAACAACAAGGCCGAGCAGCTGGGCCTGTTCACCGCCGCGCGACTGGCGCACCGCCGCGAGATCGCCGTGGAGTTCGGCATCTCGGCCTACGGCGGAACCCGCGCCACGGTGCTGTTCCCGGACCGCATCCTGGAGGCCGACACGGCGGTCACCACCAGCAACGGCGGCGGCGCCTTCCCGCCGCCCAGCAACGGTGGGAACGCCGCGCTGAACGGCAACGGGAGTGGTGTCGGTCACATCAACAGTGGCGGCAAACACCAACTCGCCGAACCGGCAGTGGTGCCGCGACCGCGGGAGTTGAGCTGGAATGGTGTCATGACCGACCAGCCCACCCAAGCGCCCTCGGCACCGGAGCCGAAACCGGCTGAAACCACTTACGAGTGGCCCGCGTCGGAGCCGATCCCGCAAGCGAACCCAGCCACGACGCAGTTCGAGCCCCTGCCGCCGGAGCCGGCTGCGGCTCCGGCTCCGGCTCCGGCCCCGATGCCTTCGTCGGAACGGCGGCGGGCCGCGGGCGGTCGTCCGCCGCTGCCCAAGCGCGTGCCGCAGACCCACCTCGCGGATGGGCTGCGGGAGGACCCGGACCAGGAGGAGCAGGCCATCGTCGCCTCTCCGAGCAAGCTGGCGGGCTTCCGGCGGGCGTTCCGAGGCGGCTTCGGCGACACGCCCGACGACCGCTCGTGAGCAGACCAGACAAAAAGCAAGTGTGTGTGAGGTGGGCATGACCGAAACAGCTTCGAAACTGAGTTGGTTGCTGGACGACTTCGTGCAGGGCGTGCACGGCGCGGACCACGCCGTGGTGTTGTCCAACGACGGCTTGGTGATCGCCAAGTCGGCTGGGCTGGGCCGCGACTCCGCCGACAAGCTGGCGGCCGCGTCGTCGAGCATGCGCAGCATCGGCAAGGGCGTCAGCAAGGACTTCGGCCGCGGTGTGGTGGCGCAGACGCACGTCGAGATGGAGCGCGGCTTCCTGTTCATCTCCGCCGCCGGCAACGGCGCCTGCCTGGCCGTGCTCAGCGCGTCCGAGGCGGACATCGAGCTGGTGGCCTACGAGATGGGCCGGCTGATCACCCGGGTCGGCACCTTCTTGTCGGCCGCTCCGCGGGAACTTCGCGGCGTGGCGGCGGAAAGGTTCTGACCGTGGACGAGGCGTGGTATGACGATGAAGCGGGCCCGATAGTCCGCCCGTACACGATCACGCGCGGTCGCACCCCCGGCAAGCACACGCGGCTCGACACGGCGACGCAGGTGATCACCGCCGAGCCGCGTCCGGAGGCACCGAGGCTGGAGCTGACCCCCGAGCACCGGCTGATCCTGGACACGTGCATGCGTCCGGTTTCGCTGGCGGAGCTGAGCGTCATGCTGACCCAGCCGTTGGGCGTGGTCCGGGTCCTGTGCAGCGACCTGCTCGACCATGGCGCCGTCTTCGTGCGCTCGCCTCGTACAGAAGTCAGCCGAGACATCTTGGAGCAGGTTTACCGTGGGCTTTGCAGACTCTAGATTGGCCGGAGGCCGGTCACCCCAGGACAGAGACGGCGGCTCGTCGTCCGACCGCGGCGGCGAGTCCAACGCGGCGCCGATTCCCGTGAAGCTGGTCGTCGCGGGCGGTTTCGGGGTGGGGAAGACGACCCTCGTCGGTGCGGTGAGCGAGATTCCGCCGCTGACCACCGAAGAAGAGATGACCGTCGCCAGCGAAGGCGTCGACGACCTCACCGGCGTCGAGCGCAAGGAGACCACCACGGTCGCGCTGGACTTCGGGCGCATCACCATCTCGGAAGAGATCGTGCTGTACCTGTTCGGCGCGCCGGGCCAGAACCGGTTCTGGCCACTGTGGAACGACCTGGCGCTCGGTGCGGTCGGCGCCGTCGTGCTGGTCGACACCCGGAAGCTGGAAGAGGCGTTCGCCTCGGTGGACTTCTTCGAGCGGCGCGGCATCCCGTTCGTGGTGGCGGTCAACATCTTCGACGACGCGTACCACTACGAGCCGGAGGAGGTGCGCGAGGCGCTGGTCATCCCGCCGGAGGTGCCCATCGTGATCTGCGACGCCCGGGACCGCGAGCTCGCGAAGAACACGCTGATCACGCTGGTGCGCCACGCGATCGACCGGGCGCCGGCGGACGTCGGCTGAGGTGTGCGGTGAAAGAAGGGGCGTGGCCGGGATCTTCCCGGCCACGCCCCTTTTTCGGTGCCTCAGACCGCGATCGGTTCGGTGCGGCAGCGGAAGTGCCGCAGCACCTGCGGCGCGTGGCTGATCCGGTAGCCCGGCACCCGCTCGGGGTTCTTGGCGATCCCGGCGAGGATTTCGGCCACGTACTCCAGGTGGCTGTGGTCGTAGACGCGGCGCGGCAGCGCCAGCCGGACGAGTTCGAACGGTGCCGGGGTGACCAGCTCGTTGTTCGCGTCCAGCTCGCCGAGGTACAGCGAACCCAGCTCGGCGGCGCGGATCCCGCCCTCCCGGTACAGCGCGCAGGCCAGCGAGTGGCCGGGGAAGTGGCGCGGCTGCAGGTGCGGCAGCAGGCGGCCCGCGTTGAGGTAGATGCCGTGCAGGCCCGACGGGCGCACCGTGTCCACCCCGGCTTCGCGCGCGCGGTCGGCCAGGAACGCGGCCTCCCGCTCGCGGTCGGCGAGGTAGTGCGGGTCCAGCACCTCGCGCAGGCCCTGGGCGAGCTGCTCCAGGGTGTGGCCGGTGAGGCCGCCGTAGGTGCGGAAGCCCTCGGTGGCGATGATGTCGACCTCGCAGCGGTCGGCCAGGTCGGTGTCGTGCAGACCGATGAACGCGCCTTCCGGCGACAGGCCGTCCTTCTTGAGGCTCGCCACCGCGCCGTCGGCGAGCTCGAACGCGCGCCGCGCCACGGCCCGCGGGCTCCACTGCTCGTAGCCGGGCTCCCGCTGGGTGACCAGCCAGGCGTTCTCGGCGAAGCGGGCGGCGTCCAGGATCAGCGGCACGCCGTGCGCGCGGGCGACCGCGCTGATCGCCTCCAGGTTGGCCATCGACACCGGCTGCCCGCCGCCGCCGTTGTTGGTGATGGTGACCAGGATCTGCCCGACGCGGTGGCCGTCCGGTCCGGCGAGGACGTTGCGCACCGCCTCGACGTCGATGTTGCCCTTGAACGGCAGGTCGGCGTCGAGGTCCTGCGCCTCCGGGCAGGGCAGGTCCCAGGCCGCGGCGCCCAGCCGTTCCACGTTGGCCCGGGTGGTGTCGAAGTGGGTGTTGCTGAGGCTGATCCTGCCGGGGCCGAGCAGCGCGGTGAACAGCACCCGCTCGGCGGCCCGGCCCTGGTGCACCGGCAGCACGTGCCGGTACGGCACGATGTCGCGCACCGATTCGCGGAACCGGTAGTACGACTCCGCACCCGCGTACCGCTCGTCCGCCCGCTGCGCCCAGGCCTGCTGGTCGACCGACACCGCGCCGGTGCCGGAGTCGGACAGCAGGTCGATGCTGACCCGGTCGGCCCGGATGTTGAACGGGTTGTGCCCGGCGCGGTCCAGTTCCTGGATCCGCTGTTCCCGAGTGGTGATCGGGATCGGCCGCACGACGGCGGCGACGAATGGGCGGAGGTGCGGCATGTTGGCGTTGCTCCTAAGTGGATTCGGAGTGGGTTACCGGTCCCGCCGGGGCGTCCCGCCGTACGCCTCGGAGGAGACGTACACGGTGGTCCCGGTGCGGTTCGGGCTCAGCCGGAGCGACACGTGCGCGAGCAGGCCCGCGTTGTCCTCCAGCCGCCGATCCGTGACCGCATCGATCACCTCGTCGACCACGGCCGGGTCGATGCGGTGCATGCGGAGATGTTGTTGCACCCGTTCCCGCGCGACGGCGTCGTTGGGCACGTAGTCGCGGATCGGCAGGTAGAGGCTGTAGTTGCTGGGCTTCTCGTGGTCCCCTTCGACGAAGGAGTAGCTGGAGATCAGCGGTCGGCCGGCGAAGACCTCGGTGCCGGGGGCGAGCACCGAGCACAGGGCGCGCGCCAGCCCCGGGTCGATGCAGGGCACGGCGGAGGCGGCGAACTCGGCATCGGCGGGCCGCGCGGCGTGCTGGCTGATGTAGAGCTTCACCCGCGACTGCGGGCTGTGGTCGAGGTCGACGGCGAAGAACGTCAGGCGGTCGAGCTCGCCGCGCCGCAGCGCGTACTTGCTGATCGTCGAGTAGGCCTCGGGCAGCCCGAGGCGGGCGAACGCCTCCTCCACCAGGTGCGGGGCCGACTCCGCGCCGCACACACCGGGGTTGAAGTACACCTTGAACTTCGGCGCGCCGTCGGGGGTGAAGATCAGCGAGAACCACCAGGAGAACTTGCCCTGCGGGGAGGCGCTGGAGAAGAGGTCCTGCACGGAGCGCAGCCGGTCCAGGGACAGGTCGTACCGGACGGCCAGGGAGTCGATCAGGTCGCGGGCGGCCTGCAGGTTCGCGGCGGGGCCGGGGGCGGCGGGGAGGGTCTCGGCGAGGATCCGGAGGTGCCGCGAGCCGTTGTCCTCGAACTGGACGGAGAACTCGACGGGGGTGCCGTCGTCGGCCACATCGGACGGCCACAGGGGAGGCTGGGACAGAGGTCTGGACCGGGTGGCGGAGAGAACGTCCCCGAGTAAGCGCACGGGATCGGTCTCGTCGATGCCCACTATGCGACAGAGGTTCTGCAACTGGTTTCCGGCTACTTCACCCAGCGTGGCATCGACAGCGCGCATTGGAACCCCGATCCGTGCGATTTCGTCATGCGACAAGTTTCGGATTCAAGTGACGGCCGGTCACGATAATACGCCGCTTCCAGGCTCGCCACCCCTCGCAGGGTGATCTTTCGCATCTCCCAATCCACCTGGCGGAACTCGAAGCGAATACGTAGCGTTACGGCAGCTTGCGGACACATCTCCGAGATCAACTTGTAATGAAACCAAGGTTCACTAGGCAGATTGAAACTGCTAAGGACTTCAATTGGAACTACCGTTAATCACGGCCGGTAACTATTCCGAAGTTCATCTCGGCTTGACCGTTCTGGAAGGCCGTGTTCACGCCCGATTGGTTGGCCGAGTCAACAATGAATTTGTTGTAATGTCGACAATCTCGACAATTGCAATCCGGAATCCTGGTCGACGCGGCCGAGTCGAACGTCGGCGGACCGCGAGTCGCGAACGGCTTGGAGGTCGTCCGCGGCTGCTCGCCGGGATGCCCGCGGAGGATCGGCGACAGCTGGATTGGCTGCTGCGCGACCTGCTGGCCCGGATGGGGCGGGACTGGGGCGAGCTCACTTCTCCCGGGGCACGCGACCCATCAGGAAGAACTCGTCGTTCGGGCGCAGCGCCATCAGGTGCGCCAGCCGGTTGGACATGGCGAAGAACGCGGTGATCGCGCCGATGTCCCAGATCTCGTCGTCGGACAATCCCGCGGCGCGGGCCGCAGCCAGCTCGCGCTCGCCGAAGCGCGCCGATTCCTGCGCGACGGACAGGGCGAGGTCGACGATCGCTCGCTGCCGGTCGCTCAGCGCCGCTCCCCACGGGTTCGCGGCCACCAGGTCCGCGAGCTGGTCGTCCTTCGCCCGCACCCGGAGGATCGCGCCGTGCGCAACGACGCAGTAGGTGCAGTGGTTGGCCGCCGAGGTGGCCACCACGACGAGTTCTCGCTCGGCCTTCGACAGGCTGGAGTCGCGTTCCATCAGCGCGTCGTGGTAGTCGCAGAACGCGCGAAGCTCGGCGGGCCGGTGGCCGAGCGCGAGGAACACGTTGGGCACGAACCCGGACTTCTCCGCGATGGCGCCGATCCGGTCCCGGAGGTCCTCGGGGAGGTCTGCCAACCGAACCGACCCGAACCTGCTGATCTCTTTGCCCATGCAGGCACGGTATTACTGCGGCGGCGAGCAGTCGATGGCGTCGGGGCTGATGCCGGACGGGCTCCGGTAGACTTCCCCGGCCAGGGGCGAAGAGTGGAAGCGAGAGTCTTGATGGCACGTGATGGGGACCGCGGCGGTTCTTCGGGGGTCATGAGCCGGATCGATCGGTTCGTCTGGATCCCCGTGGTGCCGATGCTGGTCCTGGCGCTGGTGACGACGCTCATCGGAGTGCCGCTGCTGGGTTTGATGCTGCTGATCGGCGCACTGGTGCTGGTGGGCTTCGACCTGTGGGTGAACAGCCGCCGCAAGTCCTACCGCCCGCGCCGCGAGCCGGAACCGCCCCGCCGCCGCGAGCCCGCCCGGGAGCCTGCTCGCAGGCCGGCGCGTCAGGCCCCGCCCCAGCGTGTGGCAGCCCCGCGCGGAGGCACGGCCCGAAACAGCGCAACGCGTGTCGCCAACCAACCGCGACGCAACCCGGCGGGTCAGGGGTCCAGGCAGCCGCAGCGCCCCGCGGGTGGCCGTCCCGGCCCGCGCCGCTGACCGCCACCCACCCAGCCGCATCGGGGGCGCGGGCGAGCAATGCCCAAGCTCCTGAACATCGGCAGTACGACGGTGCTGCTCGAGGCTCGCAATACAGGTCCCGGACGGTCGTAGAGATCCTCGTTCTATTGCGGTGACGAATGACCGGCCGTTGATCAAGGAGAAGAACACGAGCGACAAGATCGTCACGACAACCAGTGTCGGCCGATCCTGCCTGCAAGAGCGCGACGGTTCGGATTGATCACGACGCCGTTCTGATCCTCTCGCCACTATGTTCGAATTACGGAGCGTTAACGACTGTTGGACGGCCCGTTGTTATTCTCGGCGTCATTGGCTCGAGTGGCGCTCTAGTAAACCTCAAGTGGCACCCGGAACGATCTGAACTGCATTTGGGCGTCATGGTTCGCCCGCCGGGTCCCGTGGTGTGGGGATGAGGTCCCGGAGGTGTTCGCGGTGTTGGGCGGGCAGTGCTTTGCCGCCTGGTCTGGGTGTTCGTTTGGGGTCCACTGTGGGTGGTGGGATGAACTCGGGCCGTCCGTCGCGCATGGTGATGTCCCAGCGTTGGTTGTGGAGGGTGCGGTGGTGGTGTGCGCAGAGCATGACCATGTTGGTGAGGTCGGTGGCGCCGCTGTCGACCCAGTGCTGGACGTGGTGTGCTTCCGGGGTTCCCGGTGGGCGGTCGCACCCTGGGAAGGCGCATGCGCCGTCGCGGCGGAGTAGTGCGGTGCGGATGTGGGTGGGTGCGGTGCGTTTCGTCCTGCCGACGTCGAGTGGGAGGCTGTCGCCGTCGAGGATGATGGGCAGGATTTCGGCGTCGCAGGCGATGCGGCGTGCGTTCTGGGCGGTGATGGCGCGTTCGGTGTTGAGGGTGCCGGGCATGCCGTCCTCGCCGATGACCTCCAAGCCCCGCTTCAAGTCCTCGAAGTCGATAGCGATGGTCATCTGCGGCCGCTGCCCACCGGTACGAGGCATTCCATCATGGTCCAGCGCCAAGTCCAGCAGTGCGGCGAAGCCGTCGGCGTTCCGCTGCCCCACAGTCCGGGGATCTTTCTCTCCATCAACCTCGGGGTGGGGTGCGGCGAGGGGCTCGATCAACGCGGTGAACTTCGCCCCGGTCTCCCGGTCCAGTTTCGCTTTGATGACAATCATCCCGTCTCGGGTGGTCGCGTAGTGCAGTTCGCGTGCGTCGTGCTGGGTTTCTTCGTCGCGGTAGGCGCCGTCTTGGTCGAGGAGGTAGCGGATGCGTTCGGCGAGTTTCTCCAGTTCCCTCGGCGGCATCGTCCGCGCATACCCGGCGAGCGTTGATTCGACTTCGGTGACCTGGTGGCAGCGGGCGTAGTCGGGTAGGCGCCGGATTCCGTTGACGATGACACGCGCGTGGTCGAGCCCGATCGCACCCTCAGCCAGTGCTTGAGCCGTGGTGGGCAGGTCGGGTGGCATTGTTTCGCCGTGGAAGGTTTGCCGGTCTTCGACGTTGCGGGCGACTGTGACGCGGGTTTTCGCGTCGCGTGGGTCGATGTTGAGCAGCCCCTGCAGCCAGACTTGCAGTGATCGGGCGGTGGTGTCGGTGTGGATGGCGCGGTGGTCGGCTTCGGCGATGTATTGCAGTTGTTCCCACAGCAGTACCCGCATCTCGGTTTCGAGTTCTTGGATACGGGTGGCGAGTTCGGCATCGGTGCACGACACCGCCAACTGTGGAGGCATGGCCTGCACAGTCGTGTCCTGGGTGTTCAGTAGCGGTGTCATGCCTCCATTCTCCTGATTCGAACCTGTGTTCGCACTGTTTTTATGGTCGCTTGATCAGGTGAAACATCCGGTCGAAGGCGGCGAAAATCGAGTCGTGTCAAGGGAAACGGTCACGACACGCCGAAGGCGACCCGCATCCACCACCAAACCCACGCCACCATTAGTCATGCACACCCGTGCCTGGCGACCAGGGCTGATTTCCCACGAAATCGCGCCATCCCCACGCAACCCGACCCCTGCGACGGATCAACCCGAAACCGAACCCCACCAGCCCCGGCTGACCCGAAAACGGCCACCCCGCAACGCAAGCCGGCAACGAGCCGGCCCAATCCGGGCCATCCCCGCGATACAAAGCCGCTCTGGTGCTGCGGGTCGGATGTCAAGCCTGAAACCCCGAAGGGGCGGCCGCGAGGCCGGGCTTGACCTCCGGCCCGCAGCACCCACAATCCACCCATCGCGGGGATGGCCCCAAAACACACCAAACCCCTAAAAGCCCCAACCCCAAGCAACACCCCAGCAAAACACCAAAACCCGCCCCACGAAAACCAACCAACACCCCACAAGCCCGAAACCACATCTCAACCCGCCCCCAGAACCCAAAAATCCAGAACCCAAAAACCCAGAACGAGATCAACACTCGTTCTTGCGCTCACTGCCTCGATTCTTCGGCGAACAGCCGCAGCCCGCGCCAGACGGTGTCGACCCGCTGGGCGGCTTCCCGGCTGCCTTCGGGGTCTCCGGCGGCCAGTTCCGCCACCAGCGCGTAGGCGACGCTGGTGGCCGCGGTCATGGACTGGAGGTTCGCGATTCCTTCGGTCGGGATGACGAGCACGTGGTCGGCGGCGTTCGCGGCGGGGGACTGGACGGTGTCGGTGATGACGCACGTCGTGGTCCCGGCGGTGCGCGCCAGCTTGATCGCGTCGACGGTTTCGCGGTAGTGCTGCCAGAAGCTCCACGCCACGAGGCAGTCCTGACCGTCGAGGGAGGCGAGGGCGTTCGCGAGGTGGGGTCCGCCGCGGTCCTCGTGGGCGATGGGCAGGCCGCGGCTGGCCGCCAGCATCGCGAACGCGGCCGCGGCTACGCCGTGGGTTCCGGAGGCGACGACCAGTGTTCGCCGCGCTTCGCGGATGGCCGCGACGACGGCGCGGGCCGCGGCGTAGTCGAAGGAGTGCTCCAGGGACCTGAGGTTCTCGGCGTCGCGGGCGAACACCGACGCCAGCATGCTCCCGTCGCCGGGCGAGGCCGGCTGTTCGTAGCGGTGCGCGAGGTAGACGCCGCGCAGATCCGCCTGGAGTTGTGGCCATCCGGGGTAGCCGAGGGCCTGCGCGAAGCGGACGACCGTGGCGCCGTTGACCTCGGCCCGGTCGGCGACTTCGGCGGCGGTGGCGTAGGAGCAGTACGTCGGCTGCGTGGTGAGCACGTCGCGGACTCGCGCCGCCTTGGGGCCCAGGCGCGTTTCCGAGATCAGCTCGTCGAGCCACTGCGCGACGTTGGCACCTTCACCGGTCATGGCCCCATTCTGCCCTGATGCACAAGATCATGCATTGAGCCTTGTTTGCACAGAAGCGTGCGGCTATGGTTCCAACGCATCGAGGTCCGGTGGGGGCCTCCGGAGGAGGTGCCATGTCGACCAACTCCCCGGCGGGTCCTGCGCTGCTGGCCCGTCTCGAAAGACTTCCGGTCTCCCGGCCGCACTTCCGGCTGATGCTCATGGGCGGCCTGGGCATCGCCTTCGACGGCATGGACGGCTCGCTGGTGTCCTACGTGCTCCCGGCCGTCACCCCGCTCTGGGGGCTCGCGCCGTGGCAGACCGGGCTGCTCGGCAGTTCGCTGCTGATCGGGATCATGATCGGCGCGCTGTCGGCCGGGCTGGCCGGCGACGCGATCGGCCGGCGGCGGATCATGATGTACGCGCTCGCCGTGTACTGCGTCGCCACCGTCGCGGCGGCCTTCGCCCCGGACTGGGGTTTCTTCTTCGTCGCCAGGCTGATCGCGGGGATCGGGGTCGGGGCCGAGGCCGCCATCATCCCGGCGTTCATGTCGGAGTTCGTGCCCGGCCGGATCCGCGGCCTGTTCGTCGGCTCGATCGCCGGGTTCTTCTCGCTCGGCTACATCGCGGCGGCGCTCCTGGGCACCTTCTTCGTCCCGGCGTTCCCGGACGGCTGGCGGGTGGCGCAGCTGGTCACCGCCGCGCCGCTGCTGATGCTGCTGTGGTGGCGCCGCGCGCTGCCCGAATCGCCGCGCTGGCTCATCGACCAGGGGCGCCTGGACGAGGCCGAAACCGTTGTCGCACAGCTGGAGGAGCGGGTCGAGCGGGCCACCGGGAAACCGCTGCCGCCGGTGGAGGAGCAGACCGCACCGGAGCCGGTGCGGGCTGCGGAGCAGAGCGGCACGGGGTCGCGCATCGCCGGGCTGTGGCTGAGCGGGATGGCGCGGCGCACGGCCGTGCTGTGGCTGCTGTGGATCAGCCTCACGTTCGCCTACTACGGGTTCTTCACCTGGATCCCGTCGCTGCTGGTGCAGCAGGGCATGACGATGTCGAAGAGCTTCACCTACTCCCTGCTGATCACCATCGCCCAGGTGCCGGGCTACTACTCGGCCGCGTACCTGAGCGAGCGGCTGGATCGCAAGCGCACCATCGCCGGCTACCTCATCGGTGGTGCGATCGCCGCCTTCCTGCTGTCGCAGGGCAGCGCCGACGCCCAGGTGCTGATCTTCGGCGCGCTGCTGTCGTTCTTCATGAACGGCACCTACGCGGCGCTGTACGCCTACACACCCGAGGTGTACCCGACGCGCATGCGGGCGACCGGTACCGGCGCGGCGTCGGCGTTCGGCCGCATCGGCGGCATCGTCGCGCCGATCATCATCGGCGTGCTCTACGCGTCGATCGGGTTCGGCGGCGTCTTCACGATGGTGACCGCCGCGCTCGTGGCCGGCGCACTGGGCGTGCTGGTGTTCGGCGTCAGCACCAGCGGCCGAACGTTGGAGGAATTGACCGGGACCGCCGCGCGCGGCCCACAGCAGAAGGAGATTCAGGCGTGACCTCGCGAATCGTGTTCCGCAACGCGACGGTGCTGGACCCCCGCGCCGGCGAGTTGCTGCCGGACCGGTCGGTGGTGGTCGCCGACGGCCGGATCGTCGAGGTCACCGACGAGCCGGTGCGCGCGGCGGAGGAGATCGACGTGCGCGGGCGGGTGCTCATGCCGGGCCTGATCGACTCGCACGTCCACGCCACCCAGGCGAGCGCGGACTTCGCCGAGCTGAAGTCGTGGTCGCCGTACTACGCCGCGGCGCGGGTGGGCCAGGTGCTGGACCAGATGCTGATGCGCGGCTTCACCACGGTCCGCGACATGGGAGGCGCCGATCACGGCGTGGCCCGCGCCGTGGCGGAGGGCCTGTTCCGCGGGCCGCGCGTGCTGTTCGGCGGCCCGATCATCGCGCCTACCGGCGGCCACGGCCTGACCCGGATCTGCGACGGCGAGATCGAGCTGCGGCGGGCGATCCGCGAGCAGATGGCGCTCGGCGCGCACCACATCAAGCTGACCGTCAGCGGCGGTGTGGTGTCGTCGATGCGGATCGACGCCCTCGGCTATTCCGAGCCGGAGATCCGGGCGGCGGTCGACGAGGCGAACCTGGCGCACCGCTACGTGGCCGGGCACGCCTACACGGCCGAGGCGGTGAACCGCGCGCTGCGCTGCGGCGTGCGCACCATCGAGCACGGCAACCTGATGGACGAGTCGAGCGTCGAGCTTTTCCAGCAGCACCAAGCGTTCTACGTGCCGACGCTGGCCACCTACCACGCACTGACGCGCGACGATGCGCCGCGCGCGCTGCCGGCGGAGAACAGGCGGAAGCTGCACGACGTGATCGACGCGGGGCTGCACGCGCTGGAGCTGGCCGACCGGGCCGGGCTGAAGATCGGGTACGGCACCGATCTGCACGGCGAGCTGCACGCCTACCAGCTCGCCGAGTTCAGCCTGCGCGCCCAGGTGCAGCGGCCGGTGGAGATCGTCCGCGCGGCCACGATCACCGGCGCCGAGATCGCCGGGATGGTCGGCGAGATCGGCGAGATCGTGCCGGGCGCCTTCGCCGACCTGCTGGTCGTCGACGGCAACCCGCTGGAGGACATCGGCGTGCTCACCGACCCCGAGCGCCGCCTCTCGTTGATCATGCGCGACGGGGTGCTGGTGCGCGACGAGATGTGACATCGGTCCGTTAACCGCGCCGTCATCCCAGGTCAAGCTCCTGCAATACGGCGGGGGAAGCATGGTGGCATGACTTCCCGGCAGCATCGCGGGGACTGGACCCGCGAACTCATCGAGCTGGCCGCGCTGTTCCTGGCGGCGGGGGCGGCGAACCTGTTCGCGACCGGGGCGCAGGGCCGCGGGCCGCTGGCGCTGCTGTCCATCGGCGCCGTCCTGCTGGTGGCTGCCGCCGGGCGGTGGTGGTGGCGCCGGCGGCAGGTGCCCGCCGTGCCCGAGGTGCGGGTTCCGGAGATCGTGAGCGTGCAGCAGACGCTGTGGCGGCTGCGCGCGTCGGTGACCGATACGCCGGGCCGGCTGGCGCACCTGGCCGGTGGCCTGGCCGCGCTCGGCGCGGACATCCGGACCATGCAGGTCCACCCCGTCGCCGGCGGGGTGGTCGACGAGGTGCTGCTGCACGTGCCGTCGCGGGTGAGCGGCCGGGAACTGGTCGCCGCGGTCGAGGCCGCCGGTGGCCGGGACGTGACCGCGGTGCGGGCGGACGTGCGCGAGCTCGACGACGTGCCGACGCGGACCGCGAACCTGGCGATCGATCTGGTCAACGGCCGCACCGACCTGGTCCGGGCGCTGCGCGCGCTGCTCGGGCAGGTGACGGTCCGGTGGCAGGAGGAGGCCGGTTCGCCGGCCGGCGGCGAGATGCGCCTGGCGGATCCGGGCGGCGGGGTCCTGGTGCTGGAGCGGCCCGGCGGGGCGTTCACCCCGGCGGAGTTCGCGCGGGCGCGGGCGATGGTCGAGCTGGCCGCGAGCTGCCGGGCGCGGGTGCGGCCGGTGCCGGACGTCGCGCGCGCCGCGAGCGGGGCGGAGCTGACGATCCGGCCGGCGGACCGGTCGGACGTGGAACTGGTTTCGGGGTTCCACGAGAGGTGTTCCAGCGCGGCCCGCTACCGGCGCTACTTCAGCCCCGGGCCGGGGCAGGGGGAGCGCGGGCTGCTGCGCCTGCTGACCCCGGCGCTGGGCCGGTCGCTGCTCGCGCTGGCGCCGGGCGGCGAGGTGATCGGCATGGGAAACCTGATGTACGACGGCGATTCCGGCGAGCTGGCGCTGCTGGTCCGGGACGACTGGCAGCGGCAGGGCGTCGGCACGGCGCTGGCGCGGAAGCTGGTCGAGCAGGCCGGGGAACTCGGGATCGGCACGCTCACCGCGCAGACCCACGTCGACAACACCGCGATCGCGCGAACGCTGCGGGGCGCCGGCCTGAAGCTGATCGGCGCGCCGGAACCGGGGGAGTGGAGCTGGTCGCGGGAGCTGCGGCCGAAGGCGGCGGCCACCTGACCGCAGCTCCCGCGCGCGTCGTTGCGGGCGTACGGCCAGTAGTCGCCCTTGGGGTTGATCAGCACCACGGCGCCGGTGGCGAACCGGGGGTGCGCCGCGGCGACCTCGTCGATCCGCGCCTGCGTCGCGCGGCGTCGGGCCCGCGACACCAGGTTGAACACGGACCTACCCCCTCTCCGGTCAGGTTAGCTTCGGCTTACTCGACCGGAGAGGGGTAGGTCCGCAATGCGGGTCAGCTCACGTGGGCGGCGGGCGGTAGGCCCGCCGGCGAACCCTTGGGCCACCGGGCCGGTTCCGGTCCCAGCTCGGTCAGCTGGCGGACCTGCAGCGAGCACCACGGCGACACCTCGGACTCACCGGCGAGCACCGCGGAGCTGAACTCCGCCCAGTCCACCCAGCGGGTTTCGGCGACCTCGTCCGGGTTCGGCTCCGGCGTGCTGCCGGTGAAGGCGACGAACACCGGGCACTTCTCGTTCTCCACCACGCCGTTGGGCATCGTGGCGCGGTACTGGAAGCCGGGCAGCACGAGCTCCAGGCCGTGCACGGTGAGCCCGAGCTCTTCGCCGAGCCGCCGGGTGATCGCCGCCTTCATGTCCTCCGCGGGTGCGGGGTGGCCGCAGCAGGTGTTGGTCCACACGCTCGGGAAGGTGCGCTTGTGGTGCGCCCGCTGCGTCAGCAGGAACTCGCCGCGATCGTTGAACACGTAGCAGGAGAAGGCCAGGTGCAGCGGTGTCTGTCGGTGGTGGACGATCGCCTTGTCCTCGACCCCGATCGCGTTGCCGGATTCGTCGAGCAGAACCACCTGTTCCACGGTCCTACCTCCTGGGTGCATGTTGATCTGACCGGATGCGCCCCAGATCCGCACCTTACGGCGAACCGGTTGGTTTCCGCCATACGATCTTGATCACGGGTGGGGTCGCAGCACCACCTTGCCGTAGGTTTCGCGGTTCTCCAACGCGGCATGCGCCTTCGCCGCGTCGGCCAGCGCGAACGGCGTGCCGACCAGCGGCCGCAGGCTGCCCTCGGCGAGCGCGGCCAGCGCCTCGTCCTCCAGCGCCCGCATGCCGCCGGGCACCTTCAGCAGGTTCGGGCCGAGGGCCACGTTCGCGGCCACCGAGCGGGCGATCAGGTCGTCGGAGGTGAACCGGTGCTCGCCGAATTCCCTGCCGTACATCGTGATCCGGCCGCCGACGCCGAGCAGGTCGAAGGCCGCCCGGCCGTACTCGCCGCCGGCGCCGTCGAGCACGAGGCTGACCTCGCGCCCGTCGAGCGCGTGGCGCACCGTCTCCGGCCAGTCCGGCGCGGTGTAGTCGACGGCGACGTCGGCGCCCAGCTCCCGCACCTTGGCGACCTTCGCCGGCCCGCCGGCCGCGCCCACCACCGTCGCGCCGATGTTGCGGGCGTGCTGCACCGCCAGCGCGCCGATGCCCCCGGCGGCCGAGGTGACCAGCACGACGTCGTCGGCGGTCGGCCGCGCGATGCGCAGGATGGACATCGTGGTCCGGCCGGTGCCGATCATCGCGACCGCGGCGTCGAAGCCGACGTCGCCGGGCAGCACCTGCAGCGCCTCGACGTCGCGGACCGCGAGCTCGGCGTAGCCGCCGCTGGCCATGCCGAGGTGGGCGACGACGCGCCGACCCAGCCACTCCGCGTCGACCCCCGCGCCGAGCGCGTCGACGACCCCGGCGACCTCGCGGCCCGGCGTCATCGGCAGCTCGTACCGCGCGAACGGTCCGTGCGGCATGCCCTGCCGGATCGCGGTGTCGATGACGTGCACGCCGGCGGCGGCGACCGCGATTCGCACCTGCCCGGGACCGGGGATCGGGTCGGGCACCTCCTCGTAGCGGAGGACCTCTGCGGGGCCGAACTCGTACTGCCGAATCGCGTGCATTCCTTCTCCCTGCGCCGTTTTCCGGGTTGCGCCCGCAACGCTAGGAGTTCGAGCAAGGTCGAGGTCAATGCCCCGGCGCGGGAATTGTGATCGCGGCCTCCGGTCAGCGGAGCCGGTAGGTGATCTCCTGCACCGCCGTGCGCACCGCGGCGGCCATCTCGTCGAGCCGGTCGGCCACCCGCGTCGTCGGCCCGGCGATCGACACCGCGGCGGTGCCGGCGTCGGCGCGGTGCGACAGCACCGGTCCGGCCACCGCGGACACGTCCGGCACCGTCTCGCCCCGGTTGTAGGCGACGCCGTCGGCGGCGATGTCCGCGAGCTCGCGCTCGACCCGGGCCCGCTCGTCCGGATCGGGGAAGTGTTCGCGCAGGTACGCCTCGCGGGAGGCGCGGTCGAGGTTCGCGAGCAGGCACTTGCCGATGCTGGTCGGGTAGAGCGGGCGCCGTTTGCGCAGCGGCGCCGAATAGCGGATGAGCTGGGTGGACTCGATGGACTCCAGGTACACCACCGAGTCACCCACGAGCGTGCCGATCATGACGGTCTCGTCGAACTCCGCGCGCAGCTTCTGCATCGCCGGCCGCGCCGCGTCCACCAGCGGCGTGCCCGCGGTCGGCAGCAGCGCACCGACCGCCGGTCCCAGCAGGTAGGCGCCGCCCTGCTCCTGCAGGTACCCGGTCGCCACCAGGCCCTTCACCAGGCCGTGCACCGAGGTCTTCGGCGCGTCCAGTGCCCCGGCGAGCACGCTCAGCCGCACCCCGTGCGGGTCGGCGGCCACGGTCTCCAGGATGGTGGTCACCCGGCTGACGGTGCGGTGCTCCTTGGCCGGGCCGCGCACCCGGCCGCCTGACTCGCCCACGGCGCCCCCTCGGCTCGGCCTGCGCCTGAAGGATAGCCAGCCCGGCGGCCGGACCGAAGCCACGCCGCTCACGAGCCGTCGGGCAAAGCCGGGAAAAACGAGTTCCGGACACCGGCGGCGAGTTCACGTCAAACCGCCCACCGCGTCGCGTCGCGTCGTTACGTTCCGCTACGGCGAAGATCGACCGACGGAAGGGCGCAGCATGCCGAAACGACCACTTCTGGCGACCGCGGCGGCACTGGCCGTGGCGTCCGCTCTGGTGTTGCCGGCCACGGCGGCCAGCGCACCGCTGACCGGCGTCACCGCCGTCCAGGACCACCTGCAGGAGCTGCAGAAGATCGCCGAGGCCAACGGCGGCAACCGGGCGGCGGGCCAGCCCGGCTACAAGGCCTCGCTCGACTACGTCAAGGCCCAGCTGGACGCAGCCGGATTCGCCACCACGATCCAGGAATTCGACGCCATCGGCGGCACGACGTACAACCTGCTCGCCGAAACCCCCGGCGGCGACGCCAACAGCGTGGTGATGTTCGGCGCCCACCTGGACAGCGTCAGCAGGGGCGCGGGGATCAACGACAACGGCACCGGCTCGGCCGCGATCCTGCAGGCCGCCCTGGACTACGCGGGCAGCGGCGCGACGCCGAAGAACAAGCTGCGCTTCGCGTTCTGGGGCGCCGAGGAGCAGGGTCTGGTCGGCTCGTCGCACTACGTGCAGAGCCTGTCCGACGCGGAGCGCGGCCAGATCGTCGCGTACCTGAACTTCGACATGGTCGGCTCGCCGAACGCCGGCTACTTCACCTACGACGGCGACGACTCCGACGGCGAGGGCGCCGGCCCCGGCCCGGCGGGCTCGGCGGAGATCGAGAAGCTGCTCAACGACGCGCTCGCGACGTCCGGGGTGGAAACCGAGGGCACGGACTTCGACGGTCGCTCCGACTACGGCCCGTTCATCGAGGTCGGCATCCCGGCGGGCGGCACCTTCACCGGCGCCGAGGGCACGAAGACGCCGGAGCAGGCGCAGAAGTGGGGCGGCCAGGCCGGCGAGGCCTACGACTCCTGCTACCACCAGTCCTGCGACACGGTCGACAACGTCGACCAGCAGGCCCTGGACCGCAACTTCCAGGCGATCTCGACGGCGGTCAAGACCTACGCCGAGCAGTTCCCCCAGCCGTAACCGGCGATACCCCGAAGCGAAGAGCACCTCCGGCCCCACACCGGAGGTGCTCTTCGCTTTCAACCGGCCACCGGCTCGGATTCCGCCGCCCGGATCGCCGGCAGGGCGATCAGGTGGGCCAGCAGGATCGCCAGCACCCCGCCCGCCAGCTTGCCCGCCAGGAGCGGGAGGATCAGGTTCGGCTGGAAGTTCGCCGTGAACGCCAGGTGGTCGCCGACCAGGAAGGCCGCGCACACCGCGTAGGCGATGCACAGCACCTTGTCCTTGGGCGGCATGTGCCCGATCAGGCGGAACAGCGCCAGCACGTTCGCCGACGCCGCGAGCAGGCCCGCGGTTCCTTCCGGGCTCATCCCGATCCGGCGGCCCAGCGCGCCCAGCGGGCGGGTCAAACCCTTGCGCAGCACGTAGACCATCGGGAACGCGCCGGCCAGCATGATCCCGATGTTGCCCGCCACCTCCAGCGCCCGGTACTGGTCGTCGGCGTCGGCGATGATGGGGTCGAAGCCCCAGGTGCCCAGCACCGCCGAGAACAGGCCGGTGAAGTGCTCGATGATCGACAGCGCCAGCACGATCTTGAGCGCCGCGTCCAGGAAGCGGCCGAACCAGATGAACAGCCGGATCATCGCCGCCGGCCAGAATCGCAGGGCCAGCGCCAGCACGACCACGAACACCACCAGCGGCAACAGGTTCAGCAGCATCGCCGAGGTGTCCAAACCGGACAGTGCAGCGTCCGACGGCGCGTCGGCGGAGACCTCGCCGCGCACCGTCGTGCCGGTGGCCAGCAGGATCGAGGTGCTGATCAGGACGCCGACCGGCACCGTGAGGATGCCCGACATGACGCCCAGCGCCAGGAAGCGGTGGTCCCGGCGGTCCAGGACCGCCAGCCCCACCGGGATGGTGAAGATGATCGTCGCCCCGGCCAGGTAGCCGACGATCGCCGCCATGATCCAGCCGCCGGTGGAGCCCGCGGTGGCCTGCGCGAGCTGGTAGCCGCCCATGTCCACCGCGATGAGGCTCGTCGCCGCGATCGCCGGGTCCGCGCCGATCGCGCCGAACAGCGGGCCCGCCGCCGACTCGACGAACGCGGACAGGTAGGGGATCGCGGCCATGATCCCCGCCACCGGGATGAAGATCTGCCCGATGGCGTGCAGGCCCTCCTTGAACTCCCGGCCCATCCCGGTGTCGGCGTCGCGGATCGCCGCCACCGCCCCGATCGCGACGAAGGCCATCATCAGGTAGATGATCGAGTTGCCCACGAGTTCCATCCCGGACCTCCTCGCGGCTCAGGCCAGTAGCGGGCGCAGGTGGTCGTTGAGGAAGGTGCCGTCCGGGTCGAATTCGCGGCGCACGTCCAGGAACGTGCCGAACTCGTCGAACAGCTCGCCCATCCGGTCGCGGGTCATGAAGTGCAACTTCCCCCAGTGCGGCCGGGCGCGGAACTCGCGCAGCCGCTCGTCGACCGCGCGCAGGAACGGCCAGTAGTCGGTGCCGGGGGCGCCGGAGACGGAGATGACGGTCGTCGCGCGCCGGTGGTTCGGCGAGAGGTACGCCTCGTCGGCGGCGGTCCACCGGACCTCGATGGGGTAGCGCTGGTCGGGGTGCTCGGTGCGCATCAGCTCGCGGATCGCCGAGACGGCTTCGAGCCCGTGCCCGGCCGGGACCATGTACTCCATCTCGTGGAACGGCGTGTCGAACCCGCCCGGGTAGATCCGGTAGGCGCGGTCCACGCGGTGGCCCTCGGTGGTGACGATCCCGGCGGGCTCGTCGACCTCGGCCTCGTCGTAGAGCTTCACGTAGCAGTGGTCGGCCATCGGCTGATCCGGCGGGGCGGGCAGCTGGTAGAGGTCGGCGGATTCGTCGGCGGGGCACCAGAAGAACGAGAAGTGGCGGTGCCCGGCGATCAGCTCGTCCCACGACTCGACGATCTGCTGCCACGGCCGGTAGCTGATCTCCTCGGTCAGGTGGTAGGCGGCGGAGACGGCCAGCTCGACCTCCAGCATCACGCCGAGCGAGCCGATGGCCACCTGCGCGGCCCGCAGCCGCCGGGCGTCGCCCTCGTCGATCTCGACGACCTCGCCGCGGCCGTCGACCAGCCGGACTCGCCGCAGCGCGGCGGAGAAGCTCGGCAGGTCGATGCCGGAGCCGTGCGTGCCGGTGGCGATCGCCCCGGCGATGACCTGCTTGTCGATGTCGCCCTGGTTGGTCAGCGACAGCCCGGCTTCCCACAGCGGCGCGCCGAAGTCGCCGACGGTGGTCCCGGCCAGCGCCGTGGCCCGCAGCCGGTCCGGGTCGGTCGCGGTCACCCCGGTCAGCCGCGTCAGGTCGAGCAGCATGCCGCCGGTGGGCACCACCGGGGTGAAGGAGTGCCCGGAGCCGGCGACCCGGACGTTCAGTCCCAGGTCGATCGCGTGCCGGACGGCGGCGACCACTTCGGCCTCGTCGCGGGGGCGGGCGAAAACCGCCGCGGTGCAGGTCTGGTTGCCGCCCCAGTTGGTCCAGATCCGGTCGGTGTCGCTGCCGGGCGGTGCAGAGCTCATGCGGTGCCTCCTGCCTTGTTGACCATCACGTGCTCGTTGCGCGGGTGGTGAAGCGGGAAGACGGCGGCGAGAGCTGGCTGCCGCTGGACCAGTGCAGGTTACGGCGGGTGGATCGTGAGTGGCAATGACCGTTATGGGCGATCATCGCCACTCACGGCCACCCGGATCAGCAGGTGTGCAGGAGGCGTTGCATCACCCGGGTGGAGAAGCGCAGCGACTCCAGCGGGATTCGTTCGTCCACCCCGTGGAACATCCGCGAGTACGGCAGTTCCGGCGGTACCCGGAGGGCCTTGAAGCCGAACCCGTTGATGCCGATCGTGGCGAACGCCTTGTTGTCGGTGCCGCCCGCGTTGCAGTACGGCGCCGGGTGGCCGTCGGGGTCCTCCGCCCGGATCGCCGCGCACATCGCGTCGACCAGGGTGCCGGCGAACTCCGTTTGCATCGCCACGTCGTGGTGGATGAACTCGCGGCGCACCGACGGCAGCAGCAGGGAGTCGATGGTGTCCAGCAGCTCCTGCTCGTGGCCGGGCAGGAACCGCCCGTCCACCGCGGCGGTGGCCCGGCCCGGGATGACGTTGGTCTGGTAGCCGCCCTCGATCATGGTGGGATTCGCCGAGTTGCGCAGGATCACGTCGACCAGGTCGGCCACCGGGCCCATCTTCGTCACGCTACCGTCCACATCGGATGGATCGAAGTCCGTGCCGAGGAGTTCGGCGGCCCGCTCCAGCAGCACCCGCACCGGCTCGATCAGGCGCACCGGGAACCGGTGCCTGCCGATGCGGGCCAGCGACTCCGCCAGGTCGGTGACGGCGTTCTCGTCGTTCGGCGAGGAGCCGTGCCCGGCCCGGCCGGTGGCGATCAGCCGCAGCCATGCCTGGCCGCGCTGGGCGTTCTCGATCGGGTACAGCCGCTGGCCGTTGCCCAGGTCGAACGACACGCCGCCGCCCTCGGTGATCGCCTCGGTGACGCCGTCGAACAGCTCCGGCCGGTTGCGCACCAGCCAGTGCGAGCCGAACTTGCCGCCGTCCTCCTCGTCGGCGAGGAAGCCGAACACGATGTCCCGCGGCGGTTTCCGGCCGGTGCGGCCGAATTCCCGGGCCACCGCGAGGATCACCGCGTCGAAGTCCTTCATGTCGATCGCACCGCGGCCCCACAGGCAGCCGTCGTGGATCTCGCCGCCGAACGGGTCGAAGGTCCACTCGCTCGCATCCGCCGGCACCACGTCGAGGTGGCCGTGCATCAGCAGCGCGCCCCGCGACGGGTCCTCGCCCTCGACGCGGGCGATCACGCTGGCCCGCCCCGGCGCGCTCTCGACCAATGTGGACTCGATGCCGGCCTCGGCCAGCTTCGCCGCGACGTACTCGGCCGCCGCGCGCTCGTTGCTGGTCGGGTTGGAGGTGTCGATGCGGATCAGGTCCCGGCAGAGGTCGACGACCTCGTCCTCGGGCACGCTCATGACCGTTCCGCCTCTCCGCGATTCACAGTGGTGGTTGCGTCCGGCTCGATCTCGCGTTTCGTGGTTTCTTGTGGCTGGTTTGCGTCACGGTCCCCTGGGGTGCGGTTGAGGACGACTGGGGTTGACACAGGGCTACTCATGACTTGCGTCCTTCCAGCGTCGAGGTCCCCACCGGGCGCACCAGCCCGGCGAAGGCGAGCACCGTGTAGAGCAGGAATCCGGTCAGCAGCGAGTTGAGCGCCGGGATGCCCGCGTCGACGAAGTAGCCGACGCCGAAGCCGGCCGCCCACACCACCAACGTCGCGGGCACCCAGGTGGCCACCTTGTCGGGCAGCGTGCCGGTCGGCCGGGTGCGGTCGAGCTCGCCGCGCATCCGGCGGGCCACCCAGTACTCGGCGACGATGATGCCGCCGATCGGCGGGATCGCCACGCCGAGGATCTTCAGGAATTCCGTGAAGTGGTCCAGGAAACCCATCGCGGACAGCACGGTGCCGAGCACGCCGATCACGAGCGTCACCGTCGCGCGGTGCAGGCGCTTGCCGAAGACCGTGTCCGCGAAGTTCACCACGCCCAGCGAGGAGGCGTAGAGGTTCCAATCGTTGATCTTCGCGGTGGACAGGATCACGATGACCAGCCCGGCGAACCCGGACGTGGACAGCACGATCGAGGTGACGTCCTTGCTGCCGACCAGCTGGCCGAGCAGCACGCCCGTCATGCCGACGATGTACTCGCTGAGGATCATCGAGCACGAGCTCTGCAGCAGGACGTGCCAGCCCTTGCGGTTGTAGCGGGTCATGTCGGGGGCCACGACCGCGCCGGACATGAACCCGCCCGCCACGATGGTCGCCGCCGCCGGGATGGACAGCGCCGCCGCGGTCGGCTCCTTGGCGATCAGGTCGCCGATGGAGTGCTGCGAGAGCGTGCTGATCACGCTCCAGGCCACCAGCGCGAAGAACAACGGCACGGCGATCTTGGCCAGCCACATCATGTACTTGAACCCGTAGATCACCAGCGCGGTCAGCACCGCGCCGGAGATCGCGCACCACAGCCAGATCGGGCCGCCGACCAGCGACTGCATGCTCTTGCCGAAGATGCCGTTCTGCACGCCGAACCAGCCGACCATGCTGATCGCGATGACGAGGCTGACCAGCGCCGAGCCGTTGCGGCCGAACCCGGCGAAGCGGGTGAGCATGGTCATCGCCAGGCCCTCGCGCTGACCGGCCAGGCCGACCAGGAAGATCACGATCTCCAGCAGCACCGCGCCGAGGGTGAACGCCCAGAAGGCGTCCCAGAACCCCATCGCGATGCCCAGCGAGGCACCGAGCACGAACTGGGAGAGCGAGCCGGACTGCCCGAGCCACTGCAGCAGCATCGACCCGAACCCGTAGCGCGCGTCCTGGGGGACGCGGCGCAGCGAGTAGTCGTCGTTGCCGATCTGCTTGCCCGGCGCGGCCTCGGCGGACTGCGCCGTGCCCATCATTCCTCCTCGGCGGGCAGGTCGCCCATGGTCTGCAGGTGGGCGAGGGAGCCGTAGCGGGCGACGAGGTGGTCGAACTCCGCCTGGTCGTGGAAGGCCAGCCGGCCCGCGCCGAACTCCTTGGAGACCTCGACGGCGTAGCGCGCGGCCGCCGCGATGTCGGTCTCGTGGCTGGCGCCGGTGGCGCAGCCGGGCACGGCGGTGGCGGCCACGATCGCCAGGCCCACCACCGGCGCGGCGGTCGCGGTGGCCGGCTGCAGGATCGAGTTGATGTGGTAGACGCCGTTGCCGTAGGGCGTGATGTCCTGCGTGGTCACCGGGTAGGTCACCAGCGGTTCGCCGGTCACGGTCTCCAGCAGGGTGCCCAGCCGGTCCGACACCCGCAGCACCCAGCCCTGCTTGACCGTCGGCGACAGCGCCAGGCCCTTGTGGTTGATGATCCGGTTGCCCTTGGTGGTGTCGATGGACAGCACCGCGTCCATGTCGTCGCTGACCTCGTGGGCGTTCATGGTCGCGATCCCCACCGGGGAGTCCATGAACGGCACCGGCTCGTGCGGCCGGGTCGGCGCGTCCGGGCACACGTGGGTGCTGATCAGGACGTCGCCCGGGAGCACGTCGCCGCGGGCACGCATCGACAGCAGCTTCGCCGCGGTCGCGATGGCCGCGGCGGCGCCGTCGCCGTCGGAGACGAACCCGGTCACCTCCGGGCGGGCGCCGATCCCGCCGAGCCGCCCCACGACGCCCAGCGTCGGGGCGTCGCCGCCGGCCGCCTTGCCCCGCGTGCCGGGGATGCGGACCTGCACGAAGTCGGTCGTGCCCTGGTGGCCTTGAACGGTGGTGCTGGTGGCCGGCCCGGACTCGCCGGCCACCTCGTCGAGATGGGCGACCACGCGGGCGCCGGTGACCGACGGATCGTCGAGGAGATCCACCACATCCAGGACGTGTTTGAGCATCTGGGCCCCTTGGAACTCGGCACCGCGAACCGGGTGCGGGCCGCGAACGCCCGGGCAGGACGGGGGAGCTGCCCGGTCTCGCGGCCTGGTAGTTGGAAGGGCGTTCGCCGGAGTTGTTGTCGGGGCACCTCCGGCGACCGCCGTGCCGATTACGGTGCGCTTGCGGCGAACCGTCGGCAAGGAAATCCCGCTATTCGCAAAACCGGACGTCGCGCGGCCCGGTGGCGGCCGGGTACCGGTGGTTAAGCTGCGGGCACGTTCCGGGTCTTGGGGAGGTGCTTGATGGCGCAGGTGGAGGCCGTCCGGGTGCTGGCGGCCAATCTGCGGGCGCTGCGGGCCGAGCAGGCGCTGTCGCTGTCCGAGGTGGCGCGGCGGTCCGGGATCGCCAAGGGCACGCTGTCGCAGCTGGAGTCCGGCGTCGGCAACCCCACCATCCAGACGGTGTTCAGTTTGTCGAACGCTTTGCAGGTGCCGGTGTCGACCTTGCTGACCGAGCAAACCGAGCCGGACGTGGTGCTGGTGCGGTCCGCGGGGCTGGAGGTGCTCAGCAGCAACGCCGTCGACCTGCGGATGCTGCGCCGGCTCGACCTGACGTCGGCGGTGGTGGAGGTCTACGACCAGCGCGTGCGGCCCGGCGAGGTGCAGCGTTCGGACGGGCATCCCGGGCGGGAACACGTCGTTGTCACGGAAGGAAAACTGCGCGTCGGACCGGCCGACGCGCCCTACGAGCTGGGGCCGGGGGACTACGTGTGCTTCCCGGCGCAGCTGCCGCACACCTACGAGACCGTCGGCGGGCCGGTGACCTCGGTGCTGCTGCTGGAGTACCCCAGCGACGCCGACAGCCCGATGCTCCGCCACCACCCAGGTCTCGGCTAGGCGCGTGGGGCCGCAATTTCAATGGAAATCGAAGGTCCGATTTCCATTGAAATTGCGGGAGTTGTCCACAGGCACCGGCGTGTCGTGGTCCGGCACGCCGGAGGTCCGCAGTTTCAATTGAAACTGCGGAACCCTTCGACCCCTGCGGAACCCTTCGAGCCCCTTCCGGCCGGCCCCCTGCGGGACCCTTCGGACCTTGGGTAGTTCGGGGTTGGTGGGGGTCGGGGGTTGACCTGGGTCACATCGGGGTTTAGCGTCGGCATCGTTCATTTTAGTGAACGTTGGTGGTGGCTATGGGGCAGTTTCCCGACATCGTGGTGGTCGGCGCCGGGATCGTCGGCGCGGCCTGCGCCGAGGCGCTGAGCGCGGCCGGGCACGTCGTCGAGGTGCTGGACCGCGGCGCGCCCGCGGCGGGCACGACGGCGTCCGGCGAAGGCAACGTGCTGGTCTCCGACAAGCCGCCGGGCGCGGAGCTCCGGCTCGCCCAGGCCAGCCGGAGGCGGTGGCCGGAGCTGGTGCGCAGCCTGAGCGAGGAGCTCGGCGCGGACTTCGAGTGGGAGCCCAAGGGTGGCGTGGTTGCCGCGACCACTGTGGACGGAGCGGAGGCGCTGACGTCGTTCGCCGCGCAGCAGCGCGACGCGGGCGTGGACGCGCGGGTTCTGCCGCCCGGCGCGGTTTTCGATCTCGAACCGCACCTCACGCGGGACACGGTGCTCGCGGTGCACTACCCCGAGGACGCCCAGGTGCAGCCAGTCCTCGCGGCATCGGCGCTCCTCGCGGCCGTGCGCCGGCGAGGCGGAACCCTCCGATCGGGAACCGCCGCCACCGGGGTGGTGCGTGGCCGGGACGGCCGGGTGACCGGGGTGCGTGCGGGCGGCAGCGTTTTGCCTTGTGGGGCAGTGGTGAACGCGTGTGGCCCGTGGTCCGGTGAGTTCGCGCGGCTGGCCGGCGCGCCGATCACGGTGCTGCCCCGCCGCGGCATGGTCCTGGTCACCGCGCCGGTGCCGCCGGGGACCGTGCGGCACAAGGTCTACGACGCCGACTACGTCGGCGCGGTGGAAAGCGGCGACGCCGAGCTGCAGACTTCGACGGTGGTGGAGAGCACCCGGGCCGGAACCGTGCTGATCGGGTCGAGCCGGGAGCGCATCGGTTTCGACGACACCGTCCGGACTCGCGTGCTGCGCGAGATCGCGGGCAAGGCCGCCGCGCTGTTCCCGGTGCTGGGACGGGTTCCGGTGATGCGCGCCTACGGCGGCTTCCGGCCGTACGCGCCGGACCACCTGCCGGTGATCGGCGCCGATCCCCGGGTTCCGGGCCTGTGGCACGCGACCGGGCACGAGGGCGCCGGCGTCGGGCTGGCCGCCGCGACCGGGCAGCTGCTCGCGGAGTTGTTCGGCGGGCGGCCGCCGCACGTCGACCCGGAGCCGTTCCGCGTGGACCGGCCCGGGCTGATCGAGGAGGTGCGCGCGTGACGGGCCCGTTCCTGACCCCGGACCGGCGGGATCCGGCGCAGCCGAGGTACTCCGGCGAATTCGCCGTCGAGGTGGACGGGGCGCGCGTCGCCGCGCGTGCCGGGCAGACGGTCGCCGCCGTGCTGATGGCGACCGGCCGCACATCCTGGCGCAGTACCAGGGAGAACGGGCGGCCGCGCGGGCTGTTCTGCGGCATCGGCGCGTGCTTCGACTGCCTGCTGGTCGTGAACGACGTGCCGGATGTGCGGGCGTGTCAACGCGTTGTCGAGCCCGGCGACGTCATCCGCACCCAGCACGGGGCCGAACTGCCGGGAGGCGAGGCATGAGCGTCGTGGTCGTCGGCGGCGGGCCCGCAGGCATGAACGCCGCGGTGCAAGCCGCGCGGGCCGGTGCCGAGGTGGTGCTGGTCGACTCCGCCGAGCGGCTCGGCGGGCAGTTCCACCGCCAGCTGCCGGAGCAGTTCGCGGCACGACGACCGGAACGCATCCAGCACGGCGGGCGGTCGTTCCAGGCGCTCCAGGACGAGGTCCTGGCGAACCCGCGGATCCGGTATCTGCCGCGCAGCACGGTGTGGTCGCTCGAACCGGACCGGCGGATCAACATCCAAAGCGGCCCCGCCGATGCTCCGGGCCGGCGGCTGACGGCACTGCGCGCCGATGCGCTGGTGCTGGCCACCGGGGCGCACGACCGGGTTCTCCCGTTCCCGGGCTGGGACCTGCCCGGGGTGTTCAGCGCCGGGGCCGCGCAGGCGATGGCGAAGGGGCAGCGGATCGCGGTCGGGCACCGCGTGCTCGTCGCCGGGACGGGACCGTTCCTGCTGCCGGTGGCGGAGTCGCTGCTCGACGTGGGAGCCGAGGTCGTCGGCGTGCTGGAGGCCGGGAACCCGGCCGCGTGGCTGCGGCAGCCGGCGGCGGCCGCCGGGCAGCTCGGCAAGCTCCGGGAGCTCGCGGCCTACGCAACCCGCTTCGCCGGGCGCGTGCCGTACCGGACCCGCACTGCGGTCATCGCGGCGCACGGCGACGACCGCGTGCAGGAGGTCGTGACGTCCAAAGTGGATGCCGACTGGCGGCCGATTCCCGGTACCCAGCGCCGGTTCGAGGTGGATGCCGTGTGCGTCGGGCACGGCTTCGTGCCGCAGCTGGAGCTGGCGTTGGCCGCGCGCTGCCGGATCGTCGACGGGTTCGTCGAGGTCGATGCGGCGCAGCGGACGTCCGCGCCGGGGGTGTTCGCGGCCGGTGAAGCGACCGGCATCGGCGGTGCCGACCTCGCCGCCGCCGAAGGCGTCGTCGCCGGTCTCGCCGCGGCCGTGCACGTCGGCGCCGCCGGCTGGGTCCAGGTGGAAACCCAAGCACGCCGAGCACTCATGAAAGTCCGGAATGGACGGAAGTTCGCCCGGGCGCTCGCCGGGGCCCATCCGATCGGATCGGCGTGGTCCGAGTGGCTGGAGCCCGACACGCTCGTGTGCCGGTGCGAAGAAGTCCCGTACCGCGAACTGGAAGCGGCCGTGCAGCAGCGCGCCGCGCACAGCGCCCGCTCGCTGAAGCTGCTCTGCCGGGTCGGTCTCGGCCCCTGTCAGGGCCGGATCTGCGGGCAGAACGCGACCGACCTCGCCGCGCGGCTGCTCGGCGGACCGCTTCCGGACCCGGAAACCCCCGCTCGGCGGCCGATCGCAGCGCCGATCCGGCTCGCCGACCTGGCCGGCATCCCAACCCCTGACGAGGAGGAGAAGTGACTTCCAGCAACGATCTCGGTGGTGTCGTCGTCGCGACCGCCCTGCCCTATGCCGAAGACGCGTCGGCCCCGGCCGGCCTGCGGGTCGACTACGACCGCTACGCCGAGCACTGCCGCTGGGTGGTCGACAACGGCTGCCACGGCGTCGGCCCCAACGGCTCCCTCGGCGAGTACTCGTCGCTGACCCACGAGGAGCGGCGCAAGGTCGCCCAGACCGCGATCGCGACCGTCGGCGACCGGGCGACTGTCATCGTCGGCGTGCACGCGCCGAGCGCGCACGAGGCGAGGTACTGGGCGGAGCTCGCCGCCGAGGACGGCGCGGACGGGCTGCTGTGCCTGCCGCCGACGATCTACCGCGCCAACAAGGGCGAACTCCTGCACCACTTCGAGCAGGTCGCGGCCGTCGGCCTGCCCGTGATGGTCTACAACAACCCGATCGACACCAAGGTCGACCTGACCCCCGACGTGGTTCGCGAGATCGCCGGGATCGACAACATCGCGGCGATCAAGGAGTTCTCCGGCGACGTCCGCCGGGTGCTGGAGATCCGCGAGCAGGCGCCCGGGCTGAACGTGGTGTCCGGCGCCGACGACGTGGTGCTGGAATCGCTGCTGATGGGCGCGGGCGGCTGGTTCGCCGGGTTCCCGAACGTCTTCCCGGCCGAATCGGTGCGGCTCTACGAGCTGGCGCGGGCGGGCAAGGTCGAGGAGGCCCGGGCGCTGTACGAGCCGCTGGTGGCCGCGTTCCGGTGGGACTCGCGCACCGAGTTCGTGCAGGCCATCAAGCGCGGCATGGAGATCGTCGGCCGCTTCGGCGGCCCCTGCCGCCCGCCGCGCGGCCCGCTGCCCGAGGCCATGCTCGCGCAGGTCGACGCCGACATGGAGCGCGCCGTGAAGTACTTGCAGAGCAAGGAGAAATGATGCGGTCGCGCCGTTACTTCAGCGCCGTCGACTCGCACACCGAGGGCATGCCGACGCGGGTGATCACCGGCGGCGTCGGCGTCGTCCCGGGCGAGACGATGGCCGACAAGCGCCGGTACTTCGTCGACAACCTCGACCACATCCGGCAGTTGCTGGTGAACGAGCCGCGCGGGCACTCGGCGATGAGCGGCGCGATCCTGCAGCCGCCGACCCGCGCGGACGCCGACTGGGGCGTCATCTACATCGAGGTCTCCGGCTGCCTGCCGATGTGCGGGCACGGCACCATCGGCGTCGCCACGGTGCTGGTGGAGACCGGCATGGTCGAGGTGGTCGAGCCGGTCACCACGGTCCGGCTGGACACCCCGGCCGGGCTGGTGGTGGCCGAGGTGGCGGTCCGCGACGGGCAGGCGGAGTCGGTGACCATCCGCAACGTGCCGTCGTTCGCCGTGGAGCTGGACGCGTCGGTGCAGGTGCCGGGGATCGGCGAGGTGCGCTACGACCTGGCCTTCGGCGGCAACCTCTACGCGATCACCCCGCTGGCCGACCTCGGAATTCCCTTCGACAAGGCCGAGAAGGACCGGATGCTGGGCGCCGGACTGGCGATCATGGCGGCCATCAACGAGCAACGCCGCCCGCAGCACCCGCTCGACGCGAACATCGCAGGCTGCAAGCACGTCTACCTCGAAGCGCCCGGCAGCGACGCCGAGCACTCCCGGCACGCGATGGCGATCCACCCCGGCTGGTTCGACAGATCTCCTTGCGGCACCGGCACTTCCGCGCGCATGGCGCAACTCCACGCGCGCGGGAAGCTGGCACTGGACACCGATTTCGTCAACGAATCCCTGATCGGCACCCGGTTCGTCGGGCGGCTCGTGGACACCGCGCTGGTCGGCGACCGACCGGCGGTGGTGCCGACGATCACCGGCCGGGCCTGGATCACCGGCATGGCCCAGTACCTGCTGGACCCGACCGACCCGTTCCCGACCGGCTTCACGTTGTAATTCCGCGCGACCGCGCCGGGAGGATTCCAATTTTAGGCAAAATCGGGATCCTCCCCGACGCAACGCGGTAGACGGTTGCCCGGCGCGGAGAGTTCCCAATTTTAGGCAAAATCGGTTTCACCTGGTCAATCCCGCGTGAGCTCGCAGGTGGCGCGCGGCGGTGGAGTGTGTCCAGTTTTAGGCAAAATTGGAACCGCTCCGGCGCGCCCTCGTTCCCGGAGGTGCCCCAATGATCGATGCGAACGGCCGCGGCGTGCTGCGGCGCAAACCGGTGGACGACATCGACGATCCGCCGCAGGGCGCCGGCCTGAAACGGGTGATGGGCACCTGGCAGCTGACCGCGCTGAGCCTCGGCGGCCTGGTCGGCGCCGGGGTGTTCTCCCTCAGCGGCGTGGTCGCCAACGAGCTCGCCGGGCCCGGGGTGCTGCTGTCGTTCCTGATCGCGGTCCTCGCCAGCGCGGCCGCGGCGCTGTGCTACGCGGAATTCACCAGCATGATCCCGAAAGCGGGCTCGGCCTACACCTACGCCTACGCGGTGCTCGGCGAGCTGGCCGGCTGGCTGATCGGCTGGGACCTGCTGCTGGAGTACACCGCGATCGTCGCGGTCGTCGCCATCGGGGTCTCCGGCTACCTGTCCTACCTGGTCGGCCAGCTCGGGCTGGACCTGCCCGCCTGGATGCTGGGCGCGCCCGGCACCGGCGACGGCCACGTCGTCGACCTGTTCGCGATGCTGCTGTGCCTGCTGCTGGCGTGGCTGCTCAACCGCGGCGCGAAGTCCTCGGCGCGGGTCGAGACCGCGCTGGTGGTGATGAAGATCGTGCTGGTCCTGGTCGTCGTGGTGGCCGGTGCGTTCCACATCAACGCGGGCAACTACACGCCGTTCCTGCCCTACGGGCTCGGCGGCGCGATCACCGGTGCGGCCACGGCCTTCTTCGCCGTCTACGGCTACGACGCGATGAGCGCGGCGGCGGAGGAATCGGCCGACGCCCGGCGGGCGATGCCGCGCGCGATCATCTACTCGCTGGGCACCGCCACCGTGATCTACGTGCTGGTGTGCGTGGTGCTGCTCGGAATGCAGCATTACAGCGAGATCGACGTCCGCAGCCCGTTCTCCGGCGCGTTGGCGGCGGTCGGCCTGCCGGGGCTCGCGCTGATCGTCGCGGTCGGCGCGGTGTTCGGCATCGTGACCTCGATGTTCGCGAACATGCTCGCGGTGACGCGGGTGTGGTTCGCGATGAGCCGCGACGGGCTGCTGCCCGCCTGGTTCGCCAAGACCCACGAGGTGCGCAAGGTGCCGCACCGGGTCACCTGGGTGGTCGGGGTGGTGTCGGCGCTGATCGCGGGCCTGCTGCCGATCCGGGAGGCGGCCGAGCTGACCAACATCGGCATCCTGGTGGCGTTCATCGTCGTCGCGGTGTCGGTGGTGGTGCTGCGCCGCCAACGCCCCGAACTGGAGCGGGGTTTCCGCTGCCCGTGGGTGCCGGTGGTGCCGGGGATCGGCGTGGTGTTCTCGCTGTGGCTGATCAGCCAGCTCGACTGGGTCACCTGGGCGCGCTTCGTCGGCTGGATGGCCGTCGGGCTGCTGGTCTACGCGTTCTACGGCTACCGGCGGTCGGCGCTGGCGGACAAATCGGTCGCGGGAATGCGCTGACCGCTGCCAGGATGGGTGGTATGACCGAAGTGCGTACCGCGCATACCGCCGACCTCGACGAAGCGACGCTCAAGGCCGCCCGGGCGCTGCTCTGGGACGTGTTCGAAGACGACATGACGGAGCACGACTGGGAGCACTGCCTGGGCGGCATCCACGCCCTGGTCTGGGAAGGCGACGAGCTGATCGGCCATGCGGCGGTGATCCAGCGGCGCCTCCTGCACGACGGCCGGGCTCTGCGCGCGGGCTACGTCGAGGGCGTCGCGGTGCGAGCGGACCGGCGACGCCGGGGCATCGCGGCAGCGATGATGGCGGAGCTGGAGGGCGTGATCCGCCGCGCCTACGACCTCGGAGCGCTGGGAGCCAGCGACGAAGGAGCGGCGCTGTACGAGGCGCGCGGTTGGCAGCGCTGGCAAGGCCCGACTTTCGCCCTGGCGCCAACGGGAATCCAGCGCACGGCGGACGAGGACGGCTTCATCTTCGTCTTCCCGGCGGAAGCCCCGCTGGACCTGACCGGAGACCTCACCTGCGACTGGCGCGACGGCGACGCCTGGTAGCGGCTCCAGTCCTCGTGGGTGTTCGTTCCGGTTCTTACCGGAGCGAACACCCACGAGGCTGCGGGGCCCGGTAGCCTGGTCCGCGTCTGGACGTCGACGTCGCTGCCTTCCTGCGGGCTGTCAAGGATGGGCGTTTCGAGCTGTGAGTGGGTGGGTCTCGTGAGTGTTGAAACCGGTTCTTACCGGTCTTAGCACTCACGCCCCCGTTCGGGGCTCTTCGATGAGCTGGGGCAGCTTTTCCGCCGTGGTCTGGTCGGCGGGCATGCAGGCGAAGAGCTTGGTGCCAGTGGTGTCCATTGTGGAGAGCTTGGCGTAGTCGAAGGTCAGCCTGCCGACCCTCGGGTGGTCGAAGACCCTGCGGTTGGAGCTGAACTCCGCGATGTCCTGATCCGCCCACCACTCGTCGAATTCCGGGCTGGTCCGTCGCAATTCCGCGATCAGCGCCTCGATGTCCGGCTCGCCGAGGCGGGACGCGACGTCCGCGCGGTACTGCGCGAGCAGGTTGCGGGCCTGGCCCGGCCAGTCGGCCAGCAGGGCGCGGATGCGCGGTTCGGTGAACACCAGGCGGATCAGGTTCCGGTCCGCCGGTTCGCCGATCAACGCCGCCTCGGCGCGGTTCCAGGCCACCAGGTCCCAGTTCGCGTCCAGCAGGTACGCCGGGTTGGGGTCGAGAGCGTCCACCATGCGCTGCAACGCGGCGGGAAGGCCTGAGTCTTCCGCGACCGAATCCGGCGGCGCGGCGTCGGCCAGCGCGAACAGGTGCCGCCGCTCGGCAGGGGACAGCCGCAATTCCCGCGCCAGGCTCTCCAGGACTTGGCGGCTCACCGAGATGTCCCTGGCCTGCTCCAGCCACGTGTACCAGGTGACGCTGACGCCGGAGAGCTGCGCGATCTCCTCGCGGCGCAGGCCCGGCGCCCTTCGTCGCGGTCCGGCCGGGAGGCCGACCTCGGTCGGGGTGAGCCGATCCCGGCGGGAGCGGAGGAAATCCGCGAGGGCGCGGCGGCGCAGCTGGGGCAACATCGATCTTCGTTCCGGGCCGAGAAGTCCTGGTAGTGGCGATACCAGCATAATCGCCCGCTACCCGGCCGCGGCCGCGGCTGACGACGCTGGCGGCATGGCACAGACAGATTCCTCCGGCTTCGCCCCTTCGTCGCCGCCGGGCGAGCCGTGGCGAGCGCTGTCGATCCTGCTGGTCGGGGTGTTCATGGCCGTTCTGGACACGTTCATCGTGCTCGTCGCCGCCCCGGCGATCCAGGCGGACCTCGGCGCGACCGGCGCGGAACTGCAGCTGGTCTTCGCCGGGTACCAGCTCACCTACGCCGTCGCCCTGATCACCTGCGCGAGGCTCGGCGATCTCCTCGGCCGCAAGCCGATGTTCCTGGGCGGGATGCTCCTGTTCACGCTGTCCTCCGCGGCCTGCGCCGCCGCGCCGGACGCCGGCCTGCTGATCGCCGCTCGGTTCGTCCAAGGGCTCGCCGCGGCGGCGATGTTCCCGCAGGTGCTCGCGATGATCCACGTCGTGGTGCCCGAGGCGCAGCGGCCCAAGGCTTTCAGCGTGCTCGGGGCGGTCATCGGCATGTCGGGGATCGTCGGGCAGCTGCTCGGCGGCGTCCTGGTGGGCGCGAACCTCTTCGGCAGTTCGTGGCGGCCGATCTTCTGGGTCAACGTGCCCATCGGCCTGATCACCATAGGGCTCGCCTTGGCGTTCGTGCCGCGGTCGCGGCCCGCCGAGGCCCGCCGCCTCGACCTGCCGGGCGCAGCGGTGCTGACCGTCGCATTGTGCCTGCTGGTGGTGCCGCTGATCGTGGGGCGCGAGGCGGGTTGGCCGCTGTGGACGTGGTTCAGCCTGTTCGGCAGCGTGCTCGCGTTCGGAGTTTTCGGTTTCGTCGAAAGGCAGATCGCGCAGGACGGTGGCACCCCGCTGATCCGGCTGCGGATGTTCCGGCAGCGCCCCTTCGCCGTCGGCATGGCGCTCGTGCTGCTCGCCTACGCCGGCATCAACTCCTTCTTCCTCGTGCTGTCGCTCACCGCGCAGGACGGCCTGGGCATGAACGCGCTGGAAGCCGGTCTGATCTACCTGCCGTTCGCCGCCGCGTTCTTCGCCGCCAGCGTCCTCGGCGGCCGCCTGTCCGCGAAAGGCAAGAACGTGCTGCTGACCGGGGCGGTTCTCGGCGGCTGCGGATACGCCTGCACGATCGCCGTGGTCGTGCTCCTCGGTGACGGCCTGACCGGCTGGTGGCTGGCCCCGCCGCTGATCCTCGTCGGCGCGGGCAACGGCCTGTTCGTTCCGCCGCTGCTCAACGCCGTGCTCTCGCGGATTCCGCACGCGGAAGCGGGCATGGCCTCGGGCGTCCTCTCCACCGGGCAGCAGGTCGGCGGCGCGCTCGGCGTCGCCGTTCTCGGGGCCGTCTACTACGGAGCCCTCGGCGCACCGGCCGGTTCCTACGGGCACGCCTTCGTCCTCGCCGTCGTGGTCAACCTGGTCCTGGCCATCGCGATCTCGTTGCTGCTGCCCGGCCTTTCGAAGCGGGCCTGACCAACGCAGCGGTGAAGGCGCTATCGAGGTGCCTTCACCGCGTGTACCTGCGCTGTTCGGGCGAACGCTGCCGACACTGCTCGGCTCAACGGGAACGGGTCCACTGTGGTGTCCGGTGGGCCCGGGAATCACCCGTACAGCGGCTGTCGCGAGCGGGCGTTCTGTGCCGTTTCGGCTGCTACTGGCGGGTACTCGCCAATTTCTTCGATGTGCTGCGGAATTCTCCTTGAATGGTGGCGATTTCGAACTCCGATCGGAGGAAGAATGCGTCACTTACGGCACATCATCGGTGCTGCTGCCGCCGTGGCGGCGGCGAGCACCGTGCTGGCCACCCCGGCGTTCGCCGCGCCCGCCGCCGAGAACTACGCGGCGCTGGGCGACTCCTACGCCTCCGGGGTCGGCACCCGCGAGTACACCGACGACAGCGGGGACTGCCTGCGCAGCCCCAAGGCCTACGCGCAGCTGTGGGCCGACTCGCACGACGTCTCGAACTTCGCGTTCGAGGCATGTTCGGGCGCGGTCACCGATGACGTCAACGCCAACCAGCTCGACCAGCTCAGCGCGGACACCACGCTGGTCACCATCTCCATCGGCGGCAACGACATCGGCTTCAGCAGCGTCATCCAGGACTGCCTGCTCGGCGACGACAACGGCTGCGACTCGGCGGTCAGCAAGGGGGAGGAGCGGGCCCGCAACGAGCTGCCCGCCAAGCTCGACGCCACCTACGCCAACATCAGCGAGGCCGCCCCGAACGCCAAGGTCGTGGTGCTCGGCTACCCGCGCCTCACCGAGCAGGGTGACTGCGGCATCCCGTTCTTCTCCGACGCCAAGCGGCAGCGGATCAACGACGGTGCCGACGTGCTGGCCGAGGTGATCTCCGCCCGGGCCGACGCGGCCGGGTTCACCTTCGCCGACACCCGTGACGCATTCGCCGGACACGGCGTGTGCTCCTCCGACGAGTGGATCAACGGCCCGAGCAACCCGCTGGTGGAGTCCTTCCACCCGGACATCGACGGCCACGCCAAGGCGTACCTCCCGGTGCTCGACGCCGTCACCGGCTGACGGCCCCGCTCCTGGATGGGTGGCGATTCGCGCGGAATCGCCACCCATTTTCGCGCGTGGGTTCACTTCCGGAAGTGGCGCGCCGTCAAGCGGAGCCGCCCCTGCCACAGGCCCTCTCGCAGAACCCCGGGCGCTGCGGTGTTCTCCACCAGGTAGGACGCCAGAACGCCGCTGGCCCGCTCTCCCCAGACGATGCCGAATCCGTCCAAGTCGTGCACCCAGCACTCGTCGATCGAGACCTGGTTGGAGCGGACTTCGATTCCGGAACCCGAGCAATGCGCGATCTCGCACTGCTCGACGGACACGTTGAAAGCGCCGTCGAGGTGGATTCCCCGGCCACCTGCCTGCGCGATGGTGCAGAGGCGAAACTTCGCACTCGCGCCCTTGCGCACGGTGATCGCATCCTCGGTGACGTCCCGGATCGAGCAGTCCTCCACCTCGACAGCGGGGCGCTCCCGGACGAACTCATCCCCGGTGATCAGGAGCCCGTTGCGCGAGTCCGAGATATCGGTGCCGCGGATGGTCGCCTCGGCGGCGTGGCGGACCACCACCCCGGTGCCGGTCTCTGCCGATGCGGAGCAGTCGAGGATTCGCGCCCTGCCGCCGGAGATTTCGATGGCCGGCTTCCCGGCCGAGCGCACCGCCAGTCCGTGGAGCTCCACTGTGGAATCCTCCGCCGATATCCCGGCGTCTTTGCGTTGGGGATCGGCGATCGTGACGGTGCCGGGTTCGAGCGCGGCGAGGGTGACGTGCCGCCGCCGGATGGTGATCGACTCCTGGTAGTCGCCGGGGGCGATGGAGATGACCGCATCCCGTCCGGCGGCCGCCAGGGCTTCGCGGATGGTCGGGAACGCGCCGCGACCTTCGGGCGCTACCTGGAGTTTCCGGGGCATGGATCCTCACTGCTCGGGACGGCAGACCTGGCCGGCACAAACTAGCGCGAGCGGTACGTCCGCGAAACGCGTTTTCATGCGCCGGTCCCGGGATGCGCGAGGCGTGCCGCCCGGATGATCGCGTTGATCCGCCGGGCGTGCGCGCCCCGCCAGTACACCTGGCCGCAGTCGCCGCAGCGCGCGTATTCGTCGTAGTGGCGGCGGGTTCCCGATTCGATCTCCGCCAGAACATCCTTTTTGGACACTGCGATCAGCGGGCCGTTGCACGACGTGCAGCGGGTCCACGGCGCGAGCGGCGGCGCGAACCGGCTGATGACGTCCGCCAGCTGCCGCGCGGGATCGGCCCCACGCACGTAAGCGCCCGCCCACAGCGCCCGGCGGCGCAGGATGCCCCGGTCCTGGGTCAGCAGCACCCGCCGCTCTCGTTCGGCCTGCGCGATCAGTTCGTCGTCGGCGGAATCGTTGCGGTAGGCGGTGTCCACGCCGAGCAGCCGCAGCCGCCGCGCCAGCTTGCCCAGGTGCACGTCCAGCACGAACCGCGCCGCAACGGGCTGCGGACGCTCGACCGGACCGATCTCGATCGTCGCGCCAGGCCGCGGCTGGCGCGACGGACCTGCGGAAATGCCGTCGACCAGCAGCGACCCCACCTCGGTGAGCGGCACCCCGACGGATTCGGCGAGGTGCCCCAGCGTGGCGGTGCCGTCGTAGCGCAGCTGGAACTGCTCGACCCGGCGCCGCGGAGCGGCGAAGAACCACAGATCCGGGTCGATGCGCACCAGCACCGTCGCCTCCGGCGTCACCGCCCCATTGTCCCTTGCCTCCGAACGGCGGCATGTCAGCGTGTGGTCGAGCCGCTACGGTGATCATCCCGGCCGGTGTCGAGGGAGCCCCCGCGAAAGCTCCCGAGGGTGCTTGGCGCCCGCCGACGGTTGGGGTCGAATTGGCAGGCTTCGCTGCTCAGAACACGCAGGTATCCCGGCGCGCCGTGATGGTCGGCGCCCTGGTCGCGACCGGTGCCGCCGCATGCACCGGCGGGTCCGCCACGGGTTCGGCGGGTGGGCGCTTGTTGTTGCGCGGCACCACTTTGCCCGACGGCCGCCGCGCCGACGTGCTGCTGGACCAGGGCAAGATCGCCGCGATCGGCGGGGACGCCGGGGGAGCGGACGAGCTCGACCTCGCCGGTTACCTGCTGCTGCCGTCCGGGGTGGAAACGCACGCGCACCTGGACAAGGCGTTCCTGGGGCGGCGGGTGCCGAACCCGGCCGGCGACCTGGCCGGGGCGATCGAGGTCATGTCGGCGATCGCGCCCACGATGACCGACGAAGACGTGCGGGAGCGGGCGAGCCGGGGCATCGAACTGGCCGTTCGGCACGGCTACACCGCGATCCGCACGCACGTGGACGTCAACGCGAGAAACGGCACGCGCCCGCTGAAGGTGCTGCTGGACCTGCGGCAGCAGTACGCCGACATCGTCGACCTCCAGGTGGTGGCGTTCGTCGGCCCGGTCTCCGGCACGGCTGGTGCCCGGGCCCGCGCGCTGCTGGACGAGGGCCTTCGGCTGGGTGCCGACGTGGTGGGCGGCCTGCCCTACGCCGACCCCGACCCGGCCCAGGCGGTGCGCGAATACCTCGCCGCCGCAAAGGAATACGGTCGGCTGGTCGACCTGCACACCGACGAGACCACCGATGCGAGCGTGCTCTCGCTGCGGGAGCTGATCGCCGAGACCGCCCGCGCAGGCATGGGCGGCAAGGTCGCCGCCTCGCACTGCGTCAGCCTCGGCCGACAGGACCCGGAGACCGCGAACCTGGTCGCGAAGGACGCGGCGGCCGCGGGCGTCGCGGTGATCACGCTGCCGCAGACCAACCTGTACCTGCAGGGGCGCGAGGGAGGTGTCCTCGTGCCGCGCGGACTGACGGCCATCGACGCACTGCGCCGCGCGGGCGCCGTGCTGGCCGGCGGGGGCGACAACTGGCGGGATCCGTTCAACGCCGTGGGCCGGGCGGATCCGTTCGAGATCGCCTCGCTGCTGGTCGCCGCGGGTCACCTGGACACCGCGGCCGCCTACGCGGCGGTGTCCGACCAGGCCAGGACGGTGCTGAACCTGCCGCCGGTGGGCCTGCGCCCGGGCGACCCGGCGGAGCTCCTCGCGATCCGCGCGGCGGACCTGGACGAGGCGGTGGCGGGCGCGACCGAGGACCGCGCGGTCTTCCACCGCGGCCGCCTCGTCGCCCGGACCCAGGTGACCACGGCGCTGCACCGCGCGTGATCGGCACCGATGAGTTCCCGCCTCGCGGGCGGTCTACCCCTGCGGAAACCGTGTTCACCCGACGAGGAAGGCACCCGCCGTGACGATCCAGCCGATCATCAACACGCCCGACCTGGACCGGCTGCTGAACTTCTACACAACGCTGTTCGGCGCGGTGGAGAAGTTCCGCATCCCGGACGACGGGCCGACGTTCTTCATCGGCCTGCAGGTCGGCGACGCCGAGCTCGGCCTGGTCACCGGCCGCGACGCCGAGGCGGGCACGACGGGGCGGGTGCTGCTGAGCTTCGACGTGGAGAACGTCGACGCCCTCCTCGACCAGGTGGAGGAGCTCGGCGGCCGGGTCCAGGGCCCGCCGAACGACATGCCGTGGGGCCAGCGAGTCGCCCACGTCTTCGACCCCGACGGCAACGCCGTGAACCTCACGCAGCCGGTCACACCTGGCGGAGGGGTGGGCTGAACCACCAGGTGAGCAGCGGGCCCGCGATCGCCAGCACCAGCACGTAGCCCGTGGCCAGGGCGCCGATGCTGTCGCCCTGGATCGCCACCAGGCTGGCGATGATGATCGAGAACTCGCCGCGCACGATCAGCACGCTGCCCGCGCGCAGCCGGCCCTTCCGCCCCGCCCCGGCGCGGGCCGCCGCGAACCAGCCGGTGCCGATCTTGGTCAGCGCCGTCACCACGGCCAGCGCGAGCGCCACCGGCAGCAGCGGAACCAGCGTCGCCGGGGACACGGAAATGCCGATCGCCAGGAAGAACGCCGCGGCGAACAGGTCCCGCAGCGGCGCGACAAGCGCCCGCACCCTTTCGGCCAGCGGGCCGGTCAACGCCAGCCCCACCAGGAACGCGCCGACCGCCGCCGACGCCCCGGCCAGCTCCGCGATCGCGGCCACCACCAGCGACAACCCGACGATCCGCAGCAGCAGCTGCTCGGTGTCGCCGTCCTCGACCAGGTGGCCGACGCGATGCCCCCAGCGCCGCGATGCCCCCAGCGCCAGCAGCAGCACGCCCACCGCCACCGACACGCTCGCCAGGCCGTGCAGCACCGTGCCGCCGGTGGCCAGCACCGCCAGGATCGGCAGGTACACGGCCATCGCGAAGTCCTCCAGCAGCAGGATCGACAGCACCGCCGGCGTCTCCCGGTTGCCCAGCCGGTGCAGGTCGTCCAGCAGCCGGGACACGATCGTCGACGACGACACCCAGGTGATCCCGGCGAGCGCCACGATCCCGGTCGCGTCCAGCCCGAGCAGCCAGCCGGCCAGTGCGCCCGGCGCCGCGTTGACCACCATGTCCAGCAGCCCGGACGGGACGTGCCGGCGCAGCGTCACGGTGAACTCCTCGATGGAGAACTCCAGGCCGAGCGTGAGCAGCAGGAGCACCACGCCGATCGACGCGCCGATCTCCACGAAGTCGCGGGCGGCGGGCAGCGGCGCGATGCCGCCCTCGCCCACCGCCAGCCCCACCAGCAGGTACAGCGGGATGGGGGACACCCCGAAGCGCCGGGTGACCGTGCCGACCGCGCCGAGCACGATCAGGACGATCCCCAGTTCCAGCAGCAGCGCGATCGAGGTGTGCACGGCAGCTCACCCCGCCAGGATGCGTTCCACCCCGGTGATGCCCTGCTGCGTGCCGATCACCACGAGGATGTCCCCGGCCTGCAGGCCCTGGCCGGGTGCTGGCGAGGCGATGACGTCCTCGCCGCGCACGATCGCCACGATCGACGCGCCGGTGCGGGTACGGGCGCGGGTCTCGCCGAGGGTGCGGCCGTCGAACGGCGAGCCGGCGGTCACCTCGACCTGACCGGCGTTGAGCCCCGGCACCTCGCGCGTCAGGTCGGCGAACCGCTCGGCGATGCGCGGGGCGCCGAGGATCTCGGTGACCGCGTCGGCCTCCTCCTCGCTGAGCCGGAACAGCAGCCGGACCTCGTCGGGATCGTCGCCGGGGTAGGCGACGAACTCGAAGTCGCCGCGCCGTCGAGCCACCACGCCGATGCGCTGGCCGGCGGTGGTGGTGAACTCGTACCGCAGCCCGACCCCGGGGAGCAGAACTTCGGTGACGTCCATGCGCCAATCATCGCGCCGCCCCGCCGCACCCGCTGGTCGTCACACGGCGCCCGGATCGCGGTGCGGCGCGGCGGAGTCCACTGTGGAGCAGTTCGCGCGGGGCACGCGCTGCGGACCGCTCGCGCGGCCGTGGCCTCGCTGCAGACGACCGCCGAAGAGGCGGAATGATGAGGTTCCGCGCGCTGATCCCCCTCACCGGCGGCAGCCGAACCAAGATCGAGTCGCTGCCGACCGGGGGCGTCGACCTGATCCCGGACCGCAATTTCCATTGAAATCGAAGGTTCGACTTCCATTGAAATTGCGGACCCCTGGAGGCGGTGGCCTGCCCCGCTTCGGCGGCACCAGCTGAAACCTGCTCGCGTGTGCCGCACGCGTCGGGTGTGCGGAATGTGGCGCGTGAGGAGCGCTGGGTCACCTTTCGCCCCGCGCAGCCGGGAACATCGGTTAAAGTGGCAGCGGCATCGGTGGGCCCCAGCGCCCGCCGGCGAACGACCTGGCGGTGCCGGGTGGGTCGCCGGAGCATCCCCGCTCCACGGCCCGGCGCCCCGGAGTACGTACCGCAGAACTAGCCGTGCCGGTCCAAGGCGCCACCTCAGGCCGCACGGCTGTCCCGGGTGGTCAAAAGGGAGGGACGGCGCCAGCCGTCTCGGCCGCCCGCGTGGAAGAGCCCGCTGACCGGGAGGTCAGCGGGTTTTTTCGCTTCCCGGGCCGCGCGACTGGCGACCCGGCCGGGGAAGGCGCACGGTACCGGGTATGTCCACTGTCAAGGCACAGCAGTCCGGCGTGTTCTTCCGGCGCCCGGCCCCGGAAGCCGACCCGTACGTGCGCGAGGGCGGCCACGTCGACCCCGGTCAGACCATCGCGGTGATCGAAGCGGTGAAGACCTTCAACCCCGTCAAGTCGGCCGCCGCCGGGACCGTGACCCGGTTCCTGCTCGCCGACGGCACCGAAGTCGCCCAGGGGCAGGAAATCGCCGAACTCGCCGACGAGAACACCTGACGCGGGTGATCTTGAATTCCGCGCAAGCCCTATCATGACCGCGCAGTGGTGGGAGGCGGGAGGGCCGTGCGCGGGGTCGACTATTACGAGCTGCTGGGCGTGAACCGCGACGCGACGGCAGCCGAGATCAAGTCCGCCTACCGGTCGCTGGCACGCAGCATGCACCCCGATGTCGGCGGCACCGCGGGAACCTTCCGGTTGCTGCAGGAAGCCTACGAGACGCTCAACGATCCGGTGCGCCGCGCCGACTACGACCGCGTCGACGAGCCCGCGCCCCGGCCGCAGCGGCGCCGGCGGCGGGATTTCGGCGAAGACCCGGACTACGTGCCCAAGGTCCCGCGGCTGCGCCTGGACGACATCCCGTGGTGGGACACCGTCGACCCGGGCACCCGGGTCCGCTACCTGCCGGTCACCGGCCCGGAGCGGGCGCCGACGCTGGCGCTGGTCGGCGGCTGGTCGATGCTGCTGCTGGCCGGGCTCGCCATCGAGCTGACCGCGATGCTGCTGGCCGCCTGGCTGTCCCTGCTGGTGGCCTCCGGCGTGGTGATCGTGCTGCTGCTGCGGAGGCACATCCGGGCCCACCGGATCGACCGGTCGTTCGTCTCCGAGTTCGGCGGCAGCCGGATCTTCGGCCTGCCCGACGCGCAGCACGAGCGCGCGCAGCAGCTGACCGCCGAGCTGTGCGCGAAGTACCTGACCCGGCTGCCGGGCGTGCGCGTGTTCCACGGCCTGGCCTGGCCCGACTCGGTGTTCGAGGACGTGCACCACGCGGTGCTGTGCGGGCGCCGGCTGGTACTCGTGGAGTCCAAGAGCTGGCTGCCCGGCCACTACACGGCCGACGAGGACGGCGCGTTGTGGCGCAACGGCCACCTCTTCCGCGGCGGCGCGACCCGGCTGCCGGAAGGCGTCGAGGCCTTCGCCGAGCTGCTGCCCGACGTCGAGGTGCGCGGCGTGGTCCTGATCTACCCGAGCCGCGCCGGTGACGTCACGACCGTCGAGCAGGACGGCGATCCGGTGTCGCCGATGACCCCGGCGCAGTTCGTGCGGGAGATCGGGCGATGGCTCGCGCAGGATCCGGCGAGCGTGGACCGCGATGCGTTCACCACCGTGCTGGAGCAGGTCGTCGCCGACTGATCCGGCGCGAACTCCCTTGCGGCCCTTGATCATTCGAACGAGGCCGCGCTGCCGCGCCGTCGTCCTCCGCAGATGATGGCCGTATGCAGGCGAGGCGGGGGACCGGCGGCGGGACGGTGCTGGGAACTCTGGCGGTCGGGCAGTTCCTGATGACGCTGGACACCTCGGTCATGAACGTGTCCATCGCGACGGTCGCCGAGGACGTCGGCACGACGGTGAGCGGCATCCAGGCCGCCATCACGCTCTACGCCCTGGTGATGGCGATGTTCATGATCACCGGCGGCAAGATCGGCACTCTGATCGGCCGACGCCGCGCGTTCACCGTCGGCTGCGTGATCTACGGCTGCGGCTCCCTGACCACTTCGCTCGCCCCCGGGCTGGGAGTGCTGATCCTCGGTTGGTCCTTGCTGGAAGGGCTGGGCGCCGCGCTCATCATGCCGGCGATCGTCGCGCTCGTGGCCGCGAACTTCCAGCAGGCCCAGCGGCCGCGGGCGTACGGGCTCGTGGCGTCCGCCGGCGCGATAGCCGTCGCCGTGGGGCCGCTCGTCGGTGGCCTCGTGACCACGTACTTCTCGTGGCGGTGGGTCTTCGCGGGTGAGGTCGTGATCGTGGTCGTGATCGTCCTTCTCGCACGCCGCGTAGCGGACGCGCCGCCGCACCGCCGCCCGGATTTCGATCTCGTCGGCACCGCGCTGTCGGCCGTGGGTCTCGGGCTGGTCGTCTACGCGGTGCTGCGTTCGGGCAGCTGGGGATGGGTGGCGCCCAAGCCGGGCGCACCGGCTCTGCTGGGCGTCTCCGCCACCATCTGGCTGATCTTCGCCGGCGGGATCGTGCTCCAGGTGTTCCTCGCGTGGGAGCGCAGGCGCGTGGCACACGGCCTCGAGCCGCTCGTCGACCCCGCGATGCTGCGCAATCGGCAGCTCGGCGGGGGACTGACGATCTTCTTCTTCCAGTTCCTCTTGCAGGCCGGATTGTTCTTCATCGTGCCCCTGTTCCTGTCCGTTTCCCTCGGACTCACCGCCCTGCAGACCGGCGTGCGCCTGCTGCCGCTGTCCATCACCCTGCTCCTCGCCGCGGTCGGCATCCCGAAGGTGTGGCCGGATGCATCACCGCGTCGCGTGGTGCAGTGGGGTCTGGTCGCCCTCTTCGGCGGGCTGGTGGCATTGCTGGCGGCACTCGAGCTCGGTGCGGGCCCCGAAGTCACGACCGTGCCCATGCTCCTGGCCGGGCTCGGCATCGGCGCGCTGGCCTCGCAATTGGGCAGCGTGACCGTCTCCGCGGTCCCGGACGAACGGACCGGCGAGGTCGGTGGTCTCCAGAACACCGCCACGAACCTCGGCGTGTCGGTCGGCACCGCGCTGGCCGGTTCGGTGCTCATCGCTGCCCTGACCACATCGTTCCTGCAGGGCATCAGCCAGGACCCGAGCGTGCCGCCCCAGGTGACCTCCCAAGCCGAGGTCGAGCTCGTCAGCGGTGCTCCCTTCCTGTCCGACGCCGCCCTGGAACAGGCCCTCGCCGCGACCGGATTGCCGTCGGCTACCGCTTCCGCGATCGTGCAGGAGAACGCCGCCGCGCGGCTGCAGGCTCTGCGTGCCGCCGACGCAGTGCTCGCGCTCATCGCTGGGTTCGCGCTCTTCTTCACGCGGCTCATCCCGAACGAACAACCGGGGCGCTCCTGAGCCGGGTCCGGCACCGATGAGTTCTCGTCGCGCCCCCGGTCTACGGGAGTAGCGAACACTTCCATCCGGTGCGGAGAGGGTGTGCCAGTCATGACGATCGGTTCGAATGCGGCGGTTTCCCAGCGGCGGGGCGCGAACGTGGCGCTCTGGGTGCTCCAGATCCTCCTGGCGGCGTTCTTCGTGTTCGCCTCGGCCCCGAAGCTCCTCGGCGAGCCGACGGCGGTGCAGATGTTCGACCTGATCGGGCTCGGGCAGTGGTTCCGGTACCTGACCGGCGGTCTCGAACTGCTGGGCGCCATCGGCCTGCTCGTGCCCCGGCTGGCCGGGCTGGCGGCGCTCGGCCTCGCCGGTGTCATGGTCGGCGCGACGATCACCCAGGTGTTCGTGCTCGACGGGCCGGTCGCCGCGCTCATGCCGTTCGCCCTGGTGCTGCTGTTCCTGGTGATCGCCTGGGGACGCCGCCGAACGATTCCGCTGCTCGCCGACCGCTGACCGGCCGGCCGGCCGTGACGGTCCGTGATCGGCCGGTTGCGCGCCCGGCCCGGAGCGGCCGCCCGCCTCGTCGATCGAATTCGCGGGAAGCGAGAATCCCCGCGTTCGAGTACTCCGCCGCGGATACCCGCGGCGGCACCGGGAGGGGCGGTTCAAGTGCAGGTCTTGTGGGGAATCGGCGGCATGCTGGTGGTGCTGCTGCTCGCGTTCGCGTTGTCGACCGACCGGCGCGCGATCAACCCCCGCACCGTGATCGGTGCGCTGCTGATCCAGATCGCCTTCGCGGTGATCGTGCTGCGCTGGGACCTGGGCAAGCAGGTGCTCAGCGCCGCCGCCGACGGCGTCCAGAAGGTGATCGGCTCCTCGACCGAGGGCATCGAGTTCATGGTCGGGCCGATCCTGCCGTCGCAGGGCACCGTCGTCGCCTTCCAGGTGCTGCCGATCATCATCTTCATCTCGGCGCTGACCGCGGTGCTCTACCACCTGAACGTCCTGCAGTGGGTGGTGCGGATCATCGGCGGCGGCCTGCAGAAGGTGCTGGGCACCACCCGGCCGGAGTCGCTGAACTCGACCGCGAACATCTTCCTCGGCCTGACCGAGGCGCCGCTGACCATCCGGCCGTACCTGAAGAGCATGAGCCGATCGGAGTTCTTCGCGGTGATGGTCGGCGGGCTGGCCACCGTGGCGGGGACCGTGATGGTCGGCTACGCGCTGCTCGGCGCGAAGCTGGAGAACCTGATCGCGGCGAGCTTCATGGCGGCGCCCGCCGGTCTGCTGATGGCGAAGATCGTCATGCCCGCGGCGAAGGAGCAGCCTGCCCCTGCCGGGGCCGGTTCGGCCGAGTCCGCCCCGGTCGAGGCCGGTTCCGGCGAGGACGAAGGCCAGCCGGAGGCGGCCGTCGCGACGAAGACCGCCGTGGAGGCCGAGGCGGAGGAGAAGCCGCGCAACATCATCGATGCCGCCGCCGGCGGCGCCGCCGACGGCCTCAAGCTGGCGCTGAACGTCGGCGCGATGCTGTTCGCGTTCGTCTCGCTGATCGCGCTGGTCAACCTGATCGTGGGCGGCGTCGGCGGGCTGTTCGGGCTGCCCGACCTCACGCTCCAGCAGATCCTCGGCTACGTGTTCTCGCCGTTGATGTGGGTGATCGGCGTGCCGTGGCACGAGGCGGTCGCCGCCGGCGGGTTCGTCGGCGAGAAGCTGGTGATCAACGAGTTCGTCGCGTTCGCCGACTTCGGCCCGCAGATCGGGCAGTTCAGCGAGAAGAGCGCCACCATCATCACCTTCGCGCTGACCGGGTTCGCCAACTTCGGTTCGCTGGCGATCCTGCTGGGCGGCCTGGGCAGCCTGGTTCCCAGCCGCCGCGGCTGGATCGCGAAGGACGGTGTCCGGGCGATCATGGCGGCGACCCTGGCGAACCTGCTCAGCGCCACCATCGCGGGCGTCCTCGTCTGACCCCGTCGCGGATCACCGGGCCGGGCCTTGGCAGGTGCCGCCGGTCCTCGGTACGTTGTCGATCTTCGCCCGGCGGCGCGGTGTGACCGTGTGCGATCAGCCCGGCCGGGCGCGACGATGGGCCGATCGGGGTCGGCCGGATGAAGGAGTACCAGCGTGACGAATCCGCACCAGAACGTCAGTTTCGCCAGCAACGGGCGCACGGCGCACGGTTACCTGGCGACACCGTCCGGTTCGGGCCCCGGCGTGGTGGTGATCCAGGAGTGGTGGGGGCTCACCGACCACGTCGCCGACATCGCGAACCGGCTGGCGGCCGAGGGATTCGTCGCGCTGGCCCCGGATCTCTACGGCGGGCACACCACGCACGACTCGCAGGAGGCGGCGCGGCTGATGCAGGAGCTGCCCGTCGACCAGGCGGCGCGGGATCTCTCCGGCGCGGTCGACTACCTGCTGGCGCACGACTCGGTGACGGGTTCGGCGGTCGGGGCGGTCGGGTTCTGCATGGGCGGCAAGTTCGCGATCGTGCTCGCCGCCCAGCAGGGCGACCGGGTCGGCGCGGTGGTGCCGTTCTACGGCCTGCCGTCGGTGACGGACACGGACTTCGCGGGACTGACGGCGCCGATGCTGTGCCACTTCGGCGAATACGACCGAACCATCAGCATGGACGCGGTCGCGGAACTGCGCGACAAGATCCAGCAGCAGTCCGAAGTCCGCCCGCAGATCCACGTCTACCCGGCGGGCCACGCGTTCTTCAACGACCAGAACCCGGCGGCGTACCACGAAGATTCGGCCCGAACGGCCTGGCCGAGAACTCTCGACTTCCTCCGCCGCCACCTCACCTGACGGGCTCACGCGGACCCGATCGAGCGAACGGCCTGTTCGCCTCGTCTATCGAGGCGAACGGGCCGTTGACCGCAACCCGCAGCTCCGTCATCGCCCGACGGCCCTGAATGCGGGAATCGGGCACTTGCGATCTCAGGCGTCGTCGGCGGTCGAGCCGTCGGTGTTCAGGCCGTGCCGCAGCAGGCGCGGGGCATCGGGGACGGCCGCTTGCTGGGCCAGCACCACCAGCTGTTGGGAGCTGTGGCGGTCGCCTCTTGCGGCACGGTCCCGGAGCTCGGTGAGCTTGCCGCGACCGGCGAGCAGGCGGGCGAGCTTCTGCGCTGTCACGTCTCCTGAAATGGTGGTGTTGCGGAGGAGCTTCATCGCTTCGCGATCGTTGCCGCCGTCGAGCAGCAGGCGGATCAGCTCGTAGCGTGCGGTGCCGTTGCCCGTATCGGCGAGCCGGCGCAGCAGGTCGAGGTTGCCGTTGCGGGCGAAGTGCTCGGGCAGCCAGTTCCGCGCCCACGGCTCACCTTCGCGCAGCAGTTCCCGGGTTTCCTGCCACCGCCCCAGGCTCGCCAACTGGTCCGCGAGCAGAGCTTTGGCCGTCGACGCGTTGAACCTCGTGGGTCCGTGGTCGGTGGCGAGCAACCGCTGCACGTGGGCGATCGCCGATTCGGTACCGCGGCTCTCAGCGATCGCGGCGACGAGTTTCCGGAATGCCTCGTCGTCGAGGAAGACGTGCGACGCGGTGCTCAGCTCGATGGCCTGGTCGAGGAGATCTCGCTCGACCAGGAGGCTCACCAGCCGGCTCGCCGCGTGCGGCGGCACGCGGAACAGGACCGGATCTTCCATCAGTTCAAGGGCTTCTGCCGTCCGGCCTCGCGCGAATTCCAGCTCCACCAGCAGCCACTCCGCTTCGGTGGAGCCTGCAGCCGCGAGTCGGCGCAACTGGTCCGCCTTCTCCGCCTTCGCGAACTGCCTGGCGAGCCAGCCCTTCGTCCAGCCGTAGTCGGCATGCTCGAGCTGCAGTGCCCGCTCCCAGCGGCCGTCGGACGCGAGCAGATCCGCCAACTGCGCTATCAGGGGATCGGTATTCGCGAAGCGACCTTGATTTGCAGCGAACTCGTGTGCGACTTGCTGTTCGAGGATCGCGATCGCGTCGTCGACCCGGCCGAGGTCGGCGAGCACGCGGGCCAAGAACCGGTATGCCCAGGCGGAAGTCGACCGAGCATCGACGAGTCCCTGCAAGAAGGAGGCGGCATCTGCCTTGCGTCCTTGTTCGAGCAGCGCTTCGACCGTCGTCTGGTGCCGGTTCGGCCGGAACGGCGTGCTGTCTTCCGGGAGATCTCGACCGATCTCGGGCATGAGTTCGACGGCGTCGTTGACGCGGCCGTGTTCCGCCAGGAGATCGACGATCCACTCCCGCGCCGAGGGGGACGCGCTGTTCCAGTACCGGCGGTAGAGAGGTCGGCCGTAGCGGTACAGCAGGCGTTCGTATGCACTCGTCGTGAGGCGTTCCAGGTCCTCCTGCTCCGTCGTGTGGGCCAGCAGGGCTTGCCAGAGCGAGTCCGGGACCAGCGCCGCTCGGCGCACGGCCTGGCCGTGCTGCTTGATGTAGTCGTGGAGCTCGTAGCCGTCCGCCGCGCCGGTGCCCGCTTGGCGACGCCTGGGGATGAGTGCCGTGACGCCGTGCAGGCTTTCTTCCGCGGCGCACCGGATTCCGCGTTCGAACCAATCCGCGGGCGCATCGATGCGATCTTGCTCGTCGAGGTAGCCGGGAGCGGCTTCGGCGAGGAGGGTGCGGGACAACAGGCTGCGGTGGCCGAGGTGCTGGGCGTCGATCACGGCCGTGACGATGGCCGCCGCGTAGCGGTCCTCCGCCGTGTCCGGGTGCTCGTGGCGGTCGACCAGCGCGGGGCCGCCCGCGAGGGTTTGGATGACCTGGCGGGCCTTGCCCGCCGAACTGACCGCCAGCGAGAGCCTGGGATCGACCGAACCGCTGCTGCGCAGGGCTTCCAGATCTTCGTCGCCGAACCTCTCCGCCACCCGTATTCGCCGCACCGAGTGCAGCAGCAGGGACCGGGCGTGCGGGTTTTCGTTCGTCGTGGCGTCCACCAGGTCCGACCAGTACTGCGGCCACAGCGTCCCCAGGACGATGACGGGGCCGGGGATCGACCCGTCCAGCAGGGTCAGCAGCCACGCAGTGGCTTCTGCGCCGCCGGGGCCGGTCAGGAAGTTCTGAGTTTCGTTGAGCCACAACACGGATCGGGGTTCGACCTGCCCGCCGAGCAACCGGTCGACCAGTTTGCCGGCGGTGCGCGGATGGTGAAGTTCCCAGCTCCGGAGCACCGCGTGGCCGGTGATCGCTTCGTAGAGCGCGCGGGTCTTCCCGGTGGAGGATCCGCCGGTCAGCACCACCATCCGGCTGCGGCCGGGTTCGCGGAGCTCGGCGTCGAGTTCGTCGTCATGGGCGCGGCGCAGGTAGCTCGGAAGTTCTGACAACGCCTCTTCAGCCGACGGCGCCTCGATGGCTCGGTGGACGTCCAGGTCGAACGGGACCCACTCGGTGACCGGTCTCGGCGGCCGGCCGGGTCGCGTGCTGTGCGGTGCGTGGAAGTGCACCTCGCCGTTGACCGTGCCCGCTTGCAGGAGATGGGTGAACTCGCCCGTGGCCTCGTTGCGCGCGATCTCGTCCGGCATGGGCCCATTGTCGCCACTCGGGCGCGGTTGTCCGGGATTCTCGTCGAAACCGGTACGTCACCGGGCCGGCTGGTGCATATGTACGGCCATTGTTCTCGCGTGTCGTGGTCTTGGGCATTGACAACATTTGGTCGGGCGGGGCAATGTTGGCGAGCAATTGGCCGTACAAATACTCGCCTGGAGGGTCGATGCTTCCGCTGGAAGGCGTGACCGTGGTGTCGCTGGAGCAGGCCGTCGCCGCCCCGTTCGCGACCCGGCAACTGGCCGACCTGGGCGCCCGGGTGATCAAGGTCGAGCGCCCGACGGGCGACTTCGCCCGCGGCTACGACGCCTCGGTGAAGGGCCTGGCCAGCCACTTCGTCTGGCTCAACCGGAACAAGGAGAGCATCGCGCTCGACCTGAAGGAACTGGCCGACCGGCTGATCATGGACAAGCTCCTGGCGACCGCGGACGTGTTCGTGCAGAACCTCGCGCCCGGTGCGGCGGCGCGGCTCGGGCTCGGGGCGGCCGAGCTGACGGCGAAGCATCCGCGGCTGATCGTCTGCGACCTCTCCGGCTACGGCAGCTCCGGTCCCTACCGCGACAAGAAGGCCTACGACCTGCTGATCCAGTGCGAGACGGGGCTCGTTTCCATCACCGGCAGCGAGGCCGAACCGGCCAAGACGGGGATCTCCACGGCGGACATCGCCGGCGGCATGTACGCCTACAGCGGCGTGCTCACCGCGCTGTACGAGCGCGAACGCACCGGGAAGGGAACGGCGTTCGAGGTCTCGCTGTTCGACGCGCTGGGCGAGTGGATGGGTTTTCCGTACTACTACGCGGCATACGGCGGCACCGCGCCGAAGCGGGCCGGCGCGCGGCACGCGGCCATCGCGCCGTACGGCCCGTTCGCGGCCGGTGACGGGGCGCAGGTGTTCCTCGGCGTGCAGAACGAGCGGGAGTGGGTGAAGTTCTGCGAGCAGGTGCTCGACCGGCCGGAACTGGCCGCCGATCCCCGGTTCGACGCCAACCCCAAGCGCGTCGAGAACGTCGCCGAGCTGAAGGCGGTCATCGAGGCCGTGTTCGCGAAGCTGAGCAGCGCGGACATCGAAGCCCGCCTGGAGGAGGTCGGCATCGCCAACGCGCGGATGCGCACGATGGCGGAGTTCGCCGACCACCCGCAGCTGGCCGCCCGCGACCGGTGGCGCGAGGTCGACTCGCCCGCCGGGCCGCTGCGCACCCTGCTGCCGCCGGTGACCGTCGCGGGCCGGGAGCCGCGCATGGATCCGATCCCCGAGGTCGGCCAGCACACCAGCGCGATCCTCGCCGAACTCGCCGACGTCGACGAAGCGCCCCGCGACTGACCCGCGACTACTCCGCCGCGTCCGGCAGTTCGCCCATCGTGGCGCACAGCTGGTCGAGGAAGCTCTCGAACTGTTCCAGCTGCTCCGCTGGGTACTGCGCGACCAGGGCGTTGAAGCGCTCGCTGAAGGGGCCGAAGAACTCGCGCGCGGGCTCCTCGATTCGCGGCCGCGCTGCGCGGCTGAGCAGCGAAAGGCGCCGCCTCGCGCAGGAGGCGGCGCCTTTCGTCGGTGTGCGGCGTCAGATGTGGCGGCCGCCGGTGATCTCCAGGACGCAGCCGGTCATGTACGACGACATGTCGGAGGCCAGGAACAGCACCACGTCGGCGACCTCTTCCGGCTCGCCCGCGCGCTGCATCGGGATCTCCTTGAGCTTGGCGTTCCACACGTCCTCGCGCAACGCCGCCGTCATGTCGGTGCGGATCAGGCCCGGCTGGACCGCGTTGACCCGCACGCCCAGGTGCGCGACCTCCTTGGCGGCGGCCTTGGTCAGACCGACGATGCCCGCTTTGGCGGCGCTGTAGTTGGTCTGGCCGATCATGCCGACCTTGCCGGAGATCGACGAGATGTTCACGATCGAGCCGCTGCCCTGCTCGCGCATGACCGCGGCCGCGGCGCGGGTGCCCAGCCAGGCGCCCTTGACGTGCACGTCGAGGACCGCCTCGAAGTCGTCGAGGGTCATCTTGCGCATGGTCGCGTCGCGGGTGATGCCGGCGTTGTTCACCATGACGTCCAGCGAGCCGAACTCGCCGGTGGCCGCCTCGATCGCCGCCCGCACGGCGTCCGGGTCGGTGACGTCGCAGGCCACGCCGAGCGCGGTGCCCTTGCCGCCGAGCTTGTCCGCGGATTCCTGGGCGTGGTCGGCGTTGATGTCGGCGAGCACGACCTTCGCGCCCCGGGCGACGAAGTTCTCCGCGATGGCGAACCCGATGCCCTTGGCGCCGCCGGTGATGACGGCCACCTTGTCCTGCAACATCTGCAAATCCTCCTAATGCTGTCCCATACCGGTGGGGCACGTCCGGGCGTCCCCCCGATACGCCCGGACGTGCCGTGCACCCGCACAGTTTCAATTGAAACTGCGGGAAGTCCCGGACCGTCTACTGTGGCCGGTTGTTCACAGGGTGTGTTCGGTGCCGAAGATCGCCGTGACCTGGCTGGAGAGCACGCCGCCGTTGCCGTGGGCCAGCGCGACGTCGGCGCCTTCGATCTGCCGGGCTCCGCATCCGCCGCGCAGCTGCCGCACCGCCTCGATGATGGTGAAGATGCCGTACATGCCGGGGTGGCAGTACGACAGCCCGCCGCCGTTGGTGTTCACCGGCAGCTTTCCGCCCGGCGCGATCCGGCCCTCGGCGACGAACGCGCCGCCTTCGCCCTTCTCGCAGAACCCGAGGTCTTCCAGGAACAGGACCGGGTTGATGGTGAACGCGTCGTAGAGCTCGACCACGTCGACGTCCTGCGGGGACAGCCCGGCCATCGCGAAGGCGCGGCCGCCCGATTCGGCGGCCGCGGTGACCGTCAGGTCGGGCATCGCCGAGATGCTGCGGTGCGAGGTCGCCTCGCCCGCGCCGAGCAGGAACACCGGCTTGCCGGGCAGCTGCCGGGCGCGTTCGGCGCTGGTGAGCACCACCGCGCCGCCGCCGTCGGTGACCAGGCAGCAGTCCAGCTTGGTCAGCGGGTCGCTGATCATCCGCGCGGCCAGCACGTCCTCGCGGGTCAGCGGGTCGCGGGCGAACGCCACCGGGTTCAGCTGCGCCCACTGCCGCGCCGCGACCGCCACGTCCGCCAGCTGCTCGCGGGTGGTGCCGTACTGGTGCATGTGCCGCGCCGTCGCCATCGCGTACATGCTGATGGGGTGCCGCGCGCGGTACGGCGCCTCGAACGGGTTCGCCTTCGACGGCGACACCAACCGGCCGCCATCGGAACGCTGGGTGCTGCCGTACACGATCAGCGCGGTCGAGATCACCCCGGCGTTGATCGCCGCCGCGGCGTGCAGCAGGTGCGAGACGAACGAGCTGCCGCCGATCGTCGACCCGTCGACGTACTTCGGCCGGATGCCGAGGTATTCGGCGGTGTCCATGCCCGACATCGGGTAGTAGGACGACGCGGTGAACAGTCCGTCCACTTCGGACTTCTGGATGCCCGCGTCGGCCAGCGCCCGCACTGTCGCCTGCCCGACCAGGTCCAGCGGGGTCAGGCCCGGCGCGACCTGGCCGAGGTCCGACTCGGCAACGCCGACGACCGCCGTGGTGCCGCGCAACGTCATGACAGCAACTCCTTCCGGAACACCGCGACCGGCGCCCCGTCCTGCTCGACCGTGGTGAACCCGACGCGGGTGCCGATGACGACCTGATCGGCGTCGACGTCGTCGACGCGCGACATCATCCGGAAGCCCTCGTCGAGGTCGATCAACGAGACGTTGTGCATCCCCTCCCGCCCGCGCACCGCGGTCGTCGAGTAGACGGTCCCGAGGCCGTTGCTGCGCTGCCAGCCCAGGTCATCGCTGCCGCACGCCGGGCACAGCACGCGCGGCTGGAACACCGCCGCCGCGCACTTGCGGCAGCGCTGGAACCGCAGCTCACCGGCCGTCAGGCCGTCGCGGAACACCGCCTCGGGCGCCGCCCCGGCCGGGGGCGTCACTTCACTCATCTCCATACCTTCCTTGGTTCTCCGCGCCGTTCCGGTCCGCAATTTCCATTGAAATCAGAGGTTCGATTTCCATTGAGCCTTTTTCATCCTGGTCGGTCCGCAGCCGCGGGTCGCAACGCCGCACGTAGATGGGTGTCGCATGCGCCGCAGGCGCATAGCCCACCTACGACGCTTGCACCGCCGCGGGTTCTCAGCGTTCGCCTGGCGAGGACGGCCCCTCCGCCGTGTATTGGCATACATCAGGAGGGGCACCCACAGTCCAGGCGGACGCTGAGGTTCCGCCACCCGCACCGCCACCCAAAACGAGGTTGGAAAAACCTCATTGAAATTGCGGCACCACTCACGCCTCGGGTCGGGTCAGCACCGCCAGGCAGTCCACCGCGACGACGCCCTTGCCCACCTGGTCCAGCAGCAGCGGGTTCACGTCGAGCTCCGCGATGTCATCCGCCAGGTCGTGGGCCAGCCAGGACACCCGGGCGACCACGTCCGCCGCGGCGTCGAGGTCCCGCGCGGGTTTGCCGCGGACCTCGCCGAAGAGGCGGCTGCCGCGCAGGGAGGTCAGCAGGCGCTTCGACGCGGCGGCGTCCAGGGGGGCCACGCCGATCTGGCTGTCGGCGAGGACCTCCACCAGCACGCCGCCGAACCCGACGACCACCACCGGCCCGAACGCCGGGTCGCGCTTGATGCCCACGATGAGCTCGGTGTCGCCGCCGGCCATCCGCTGCACCAGCAGCCGCGCCGCCGGATCGCCGGCCTCCCGCGCGATGTCCAGCAGTTCCGCGGCGGCGGTGCGGATCGTCGCGTCACCGGTCAGGCCCAGCCGCACCCCGCCGATGTCGGACTTGTGCCCGATGTGGTCGGACAGCAACTTGACCGCCACTGGACCGCCCAGGTCCCGCGCGGCGGCCACCGCCGCGTCCGGGTCATCGGCCGGGAACGCCCCCGAGCACGGCACGCCGTAGGCGGCGATCAGCCGGCTCGACTCGTACTCGTTGAGCTGGGCTCGGCACTGCCGCCGGGCGTCCCGGAGGATCCCGCGGACCACCTGGTCGTCGATGTCGGCCGGGCGCTCGGCCGCCGGCAGCGGCGGCCGCAGGCTGAAGTCGGCCAGCTTCCCCAGCGCCGCCGCCGCCCGGCCGGGGTCGGTGAAGCACGGGATGCCCAGGTCCTGCAGCCGCCGGCGCGGCCGCCCGCTGCCGCCGGTCCACACCACCACCAGCGGCCGGTCGGTGGAGCGGTAGGCCTGCTCGATCGCGTCGATCAGCGGCCCGGACGCGTTGTCGGAGTTGCCCAGCAGCACCGCGATCATGTCGGTGCCGGGGTGTTCGACGGTGATCTCCAGGGCGCGGCGCAGCATGCCCGGGTCGCTGATCAGCGTGGCGGTCAGGTCGACCGGGTTGCGCGGCGAACCGAACGGCGGGATGACCTCGGCCATCCGCCGCTGCCACGCCTCGTCCCACGGCTGCACCTGGAGGCCGTTGCTGCTGGCCTGGTCTGCCATCAGCACCCCGGCGCCGCCGGAGAGCGACAGCGTGCTCAGCCGCCTGCCGCGGGTGCGCCTGCCGTCGGCGAACACCAGGCCGGCGTCCAGCAGCTGTTCCATCCCGTCCAGCCGGACGATGCCGTGCTGGCGGGTCGCGCCGTCGAACACGGCGTCCTCGCCGGCCAGCGACGCGGTGTGCGACTGCGCGGCGCGCGCACCGGCCTCCGAGCGGCCGACCTTCACCGCCAGGATCGGCTTGTCCAGCTCGTGCGCCCGGCGGGCCACCTGCAGCAGCTCGCTGCCGTGGTGCACGCCTTCGAGGTAGGCCATCAGCACCTTGGTCTCGTCGGTCTCCACCAGCCCGCCGAGCACCTCGGCCACCGACAGGTCGGCCTCGTTGCCGGTGTTCAGGAAGTGCGAGATGCCCAGCCCGGCGGCCTGCGCCGCGCTGAAGATGAAGGTGCCGAACGCGCCGCTCTGGCTGACGAAGGACACCGGGCCCTCCCGCAGCTCGCCGCCGTCGTCCATCGCCGAGGTGAACGTGGGCAGCGCGCGGTCCCGCAGGCTGAACATGCCCAGGCAGTTCGGGCCCAGCACGCGGATGCCGGTCTCGGCGATGACGTCCTGCAGCTGCTGCTGCAGCGCCTCGCCGCGCCCGCCGACTTCCGCGAAGCCGGAGGCGCCGACGATGGCCGCCGGGATGCCGCGCTTGGCGCAGTCCCGCACCCCGTCGACGACCTTGTCGGCGGGCAGCATCACCATCGCCAGGTCGATGTCGCCGTCGATGTCGTCGAGGCTGCGGAAGGCCGGCAGGCCCTGCACCTCGGAGCGCCGCGCGTTGATCGGCAGCAACCGGCCGGTGTAGCCGAACCGCTTCATCAGCTCGATGGGCCGGCCGGACAACTTGATCGGGTTGTCCGAGGCGCCCAGGATGGCGATCGATCGGGGATGCAGCAGTCGCTGGATGGCCGTGTTGTCGACGGCGCCCACAGAGTCCTCCTAGCAAAGAGAAACGAATGGCGTTCGCGTTCGGCCGGATCCGTGACCGGTGGTGCCGCAATTTCAATGGAAATCGGACCTTCGATTTCCATTGAAATTGCGGGGAACCGGGTCAGGAGATCTGGCGGAGCAGTTGCTTCGCGATGATCAGCTTCTGGATCTCGCTGGTGCCCTCGTAGATCCGGAACACCCGCGAGTCGCGGTAGAAGCGCTCCACCGGGACGCCGCGCATGTAGCCGGAGCCGCCGTGCACCTGCACCGCGCGGTCGGCGACGCGGGAGACCATCTCGCTGCAGAACAACTTCGCGCACGACGGCGCCAGCCGGGTGTCCGCGCCCGAGTCGTACTCCCGGGCGGCCTCCAGGACCATCGACCGGCCCGCGTACAGCTCGGCCTGCGACTCGGCCAGCAGCGCCTGCACCAGCTGGAACCGGCTGATCGGCTTGCCGCCCTGCTCGGCTTCGGCGGCGTAGCGCACCGACTCCTCGACGATCCGGCCCGCCAGCCCCACGCAGATCGCCGCGATGTGCAGGCGGCCGCGGGTCAGCGATGACATCGCCGCGGCGAACCCGGTGCCCTCCTGGCCGCCGACGATCGCCTCGGCCGGCACGCGCACGTCGTCGAAGAACACCTCGGCGGTGTGCGCCCCGGCCTGGCCCATCTTCGCGTTCGGCGGCCCGATCCGGACCCCGTCCAGGCCGGTCTCGACGAGGAACACCGAAATGCCCTTGTGCGCCTCGGCTTCCTGGTCGGTGCGGGCGAACACGACGAGCAGGTCGGCCTGCGGCGCGTTGGTGATGAACCGCTTGGCACCCGAGATCACGTACTGGTCGCCGTCGCGCACGGCCTTGGTGCGCACCGAGCTCGGGTCCGAACCCGCGCCGTCCTCGGTCAGCACGAACGACGCGATCGCCTCCCCGGCGGCCAGCCGCGGCAGCCACGCCTGCTTCTGCTTCTCCGTGCCGTACTTGACGATCACCTGCCCGGCGATGCCGTTGTTGGTGCCGAACATCGAGCGGAACGCCGGAACCGTGTAGCCCAGCTCCATCGCCAGCCGGACGTCCTCGCTCATCGACAGGCCCAGCCCGCCGTACTCCTCGGGCAGCGCGAAGCCGAAGAGCCCCATCTCGGCGGCGGTCTCGCGCACCCGCTGCGGAATCGCGTTCGTCTCGTCGATCTCGTCCTCGGCGGGCACCACCTCGTTGCGGACGAAGTCGCGCACCGTGCGCAGCACGTCGTCGAACACGTTCGGGTCCATCGTTCTCCTCACCTCGTCACGAGCCGGCCACGGCGGGCTCGGCGGCTTCTTGGTCCGCGCGCTGCGCGGACCGGGTCAACAGGATTCGGACGCCGATCAGCGACATCAGCACGGTCACCAGCGCCCAGCCGATTACCGGCAGGATCGAGCCGGAGGCGGTCAGCAGCAGCTGGCCGATCATCGGGGTGGTGCCGCCCAGCAGCGTCCCGGCCAGGCCGTAGGACAGCGAGATGGCGGTGTAGCGCACGCGGGCCGGGAACGCGTCGGCCAGCACGCCGGCGAGGATCGAGTAGAACATCACGTGCGGGAGGGTCGCCAGCATCATGCCGACCACCGACCAGGCGAAGCTGCCGGTGCTGATCAGCAGGAACATCAGCGGCATCACCGGCAGCTCGGCGACGAGCAGGATGGTGACGATCTTGCGGACGCCGTACTTGCTGGCCAGCACCGCCCCGAAGGGCTGCACGAAGAACTGGGTGATGCTGGCGATGAGCACCACGGTCATGAACGTCTCGCGCTGGAAGCCGAGCTCGTTGGTCGCCCACGACACCGCGAAGGTGTTCTTGAAGTACGAGGCGGAGAAGACGATCGCGCAGGCGAAGACGCCGAGGACCACCAGCCCGGTGTGGTGCCGGAAGGTGTCCAGCAGCGGGAACTTCGCGGTCTGCCCGGTCTCCTTGAGCTTGGCGAGCTGCGGCGACTCCTCGATGCTCAGCCGGATCACCAGCCCCAGCGCCACCAGCACCGCCGAGGCCAGGAACGGGACCCGCCAGCCCCAGCTGTAGAACGACTCGTCGGGCAGCTGCGAGACGAGGGTGAAGGCCAGCGAGGAGAGGATCTGCCCGGACGGCGAGCCCTGCTGCGCCCACGAGCCGGAGATGATGCTGCGGCCCTTGGGCGCGTGCTCGGTCGCGATCAGCACCGCGCCGCCCCACTCGCCGCCGACCGCCAGGCCCTGCACGACGCGCAGCAGCACCAGCAGGATCGGCGCCGCGATGCCGATGGTGGCGTAGGTGGGCAGCAGGCCGATCCCGACGGTGGTGAAACCCATCAGCAGCAGCGTGATGATCAGGGCCTTCTTGCGGCCGACCCGGTCACCGAGGTGGCCGAAGATGATGCCGCCCAGCGGCCGGGCCAGGAACCCGACCCAGAACGTCGCGAACGAGACCAGGACGCCGATCGCGGGCGTCACGACCGGGAAGAACAGCTTGCCGAACACCAGCGCGGACGCGGTGCCGTAGATGTAGAAGTCGTACCACTCGATGCTGGTGCCGACGAACGAGGCGATCCCGGCCTTGCGCCCCATTCTTTCTTGCTCTGAAAGCCGTCTCATCGCACTTGGCTCCGTCTCGACGCGGGCACCCGCCGCGCTGCTCGGCGAGTCGAAACCCGTTGGGACACCGCAGGATTCGCCGATGCGGCGGCCGGGGCCCGGCGCCCGCCGCATCGCGAACGCGGTTCCTCGACGCTAGGTCAGCGGGTGTGTTCCGTCTAACACCAAATTCGGGTAGGTTTGATTCGGTCGCGCGACATAATCCGCGCTGACCTGGGCAAAGGTGCTCGTGGTCGGGAGGTTGGAGCGGTGGAGCTACGCCACCTGCAGGCATTCGTCGCCGTGGCGGAGGAGCTGAACTTCCGGCGGGCCGCGGTGCGGCTGCACATGTCCCAGCCACCGCTGTCGCAACAGATCAAGCGCCTGGAGCACGAGGTCGGGGTGGCGCTGCTGCGCCGCACCACGCGGCAGGTGGCGCTGACCGCGGCGGGGGAGGCGTTCCTGCGCGAGGCGCGCAAGACGCTGCAGTCCGCCGAGGCCGCGCCCCGGCTGGCGCGGCAGGCGGCCGCGGGCGAGATCGGCGTGGTGCGGCTGGGCTTCAGCGGCCAGACGTCGTACCGGGTGATGCTGCTGATCGTGCGGAAGTTCCGCGAGCGCTACCCGAACGTGCGCTTCGACATCCTCAGCCCGCTCTACGGCGGCGAGCTGGTGGACCAGATCAACCAGCACGAGGTCGACGCCGGGCTGCTGCGGCTGCCGGTGCCGACCGAGGGTCTGTGCGTGCGGGAGCTGGAGCAGCACCCGCTGGCGGTGGCGCTGCCGGACGGGCACCGGCTGGCCGGCGAGTGGCGGGTGGGACTGGACGACCTGCGGGGCGAGTCGTTCATCAGCTACCCGACCAACCGCGGTTCGGTGGTCAACCAGCTGGTGCAGGCGGCGTGCCTGCAGCGCGGCTACAGCCCGAACTTCGTGCAGGAAGCGCCGGACACCCACACGATCCTGTCCTTGGTGGGCGCCGGTTCGGGCGTCAGCCTGGTCCCGATGACCGCCGGGCACCTGAAGGTTCCCGGCGTGGTGCTGGTGCCGGTGCACGACGCCCCGTCGGTCCCGCTGGCGCTGGTGTGGCGCGAGGACGACCAGAACCCCGCGCTGGCGGGCCTGGTCGGGCTGCTCGACGAAGTCGCCGCCGAGCTCTGACCCGATCTCTCGTGCGGTTTCAATTGAAACCGCGCACGGGGCCCCGTGGGGTGGTCCGCAAGTTTCAATTGAAACTGGGGGACACTCCACGACGTCCGTCCATAGTGGATGGATGTTCGGGTTTCCGGTCGTGGCGGGGAAAACGGACGCGGGCGCGAAGTGTGGTGCAGTGCACGTGCGTTTCCCGTAACTCCGCGTCGGCCCGCGACGACAAACCCGGTGAACGATCGATCATCGATGATCTTGGTTTCGACTTTCGCTGCACAGAACTGAACAAGGAGGTCTTTCGTGGCTGCCGACCGACCGGAGAGTCGGGCATGGTGGATCTGGAGCGCGGCGGTGATCGCCTATCTCGCCGCGGTATTTCACAGGGGCAGCTTGGGGGTCGCCGGAACGCAGGCGCTCGACCGGTTCGACGTCGGTCCGGCCGCGCTGAGCGCGTTCACGGTCCTGCAGGTCGGCATCTACGCCGGCATGCAGATTCCCACCGGATTGCTGGTGGACCGCTTCGGTTCCCGGAAGGTGATCACCGTAGCGGTGTTGTTGTTGGGCACGGGGCAGATGCTCTTCGCCCTCGCCGATTCCTACTCGATGGGCCTGCTCGCCCGCGCGGTGCTGGGCCTCGGCGACGCGCTGATGTGGGTCAGCATCCTGCGGCTGGTGGCGGCGCACTTCTCCGCCCGCCGCTACGCACTGGTCGCAACGGTGTCCAGCGCGCTGGGGGCGCTGGGTGGCGTTGCGGCCACGTTCCCGCTCGCGCTGGCGTTGCAGAACATGGGCTGGACGGCGACGTTCCTGCTGGTGGGCGCGTTGACGCTGGCTTACGCGGCGGTGACCTCGACGGTCGTGCGGGACGCTTCGCTCGGCGGTGCGCAGGCGCGCAGCGGCGGTGCGGTGTTCCAGCAGGTGCGCGAGGCCTGGTCGGTGCCGGGCACGCGGCTGGCGTTCTGGGCGCACTTCTGCACGATGTTCGTCTCGGGCGCGCTGACCCTGCTGTGGGGCTTCCCGTACCTGGTCAACGGGCTGGGCGTGCCGGCGGCGACGGCGAGCGTGATGCTCAGCCTGCTGATCATCGGGCAGGTCGTCGGCGGTCCCGTGGTGGGCGCGCTGATCGGCAGCCGCCCGGAGTGCCGGATGTGGATCGTGCTGGGCTACCTGGTGCTCAACGCCCTGTCCTGGGTGGTGCTGCTGGGCTGGCCGGAAGGCCGCCCGCCGCTGGTGGTGATCGCGACGGCGTTCCTGGTCTTCGCCCTGGGCGGCCCGGTTTCGGCGGTGGCGTTCGCCCTGGTGCGGGACTACAACCCGGTGTCCCGGGTCGGCACCGCGACCGGCGTGGCGAACGCGGGAGGCCACTCCGCGACGGCGCTCGGCGTGCTGTTCGTGGGCCTGGTGCTGGACCTGGCGCAGGACATGCCGGGTGGCTCGGAGTACCGGGTGGCGATGCTGGCGCTGGTGGCGATGCTGCTGTTCGGCGCGTTCCGGACGGTGGTCTGGTGGCGCCGGGCGCGGGCGGAGGTGTTCGCGGCGGAGGCCCGCGGCGAAGGCGTGCCGGTGGTGCTGACCCGGCACCGCTGGGACCTCACCAAGCCCCGTCAGGTCGTCACGGCCTGATCCGCCGCAGAGCGAGCCGGGCCCGGTGGTGATCGTTCACCACCGGGCCCGGCTCGCGTCACTTCCGCCAGAACAGGTGGTGGGTTACGCCGCTCGGGCTGGGCACGATCTCCAGGTGGAACCGGTCGCGCAGCTCGTCGGGCGACTCCCAGAGCTTCGACCCGGATCCCAGCTCCACCTGCGAGACCGCCACGTGCATGGTGTCGACGAGGTCGGCGTCGAGGAACTGCCGGATGGTGGTGGCTCCGCCGCCGAGCCGGACGTCCTTGCCCTGTGCCGCTTCCCGCGCCTGTTCGAGGACCGTGGCCGGATCGCCGTTCACGAAGTGGAACGTGGTGTCGGACAGGGTGAACGACGGGCGCACGTGGTGGGTCAGCACGAAAACCGGGGTGTGGAACGGGGGTTCGTCGCCCCACCAGCCCAGCCAGTCGTGGTTCTCCCAGGGGCCGCGCTGCGGGCCGAACTTGCCGCGGCCCATGATCTCGGCGCCGATGTTGCGGGCGAAGTCCCGCGTGAAGTAGTCGTCGAGCCCGCGGCTGCCACCGGGATCGGTCCGGGTGGGCCAGCTGGCCGTGGCACCGCCCCAGCTGAACATGGCCGTGGGGTCGGCATGGCCGAACGGCTTCTCGAGGCTCTGGCCTTCACCGGCACCGAATCCGTCGAGCGAAACGTTGAAGTTCTGCACTCTCAGCAGCTGGGTCACGCGGGTTCCTCCTGAACTCTTGGTGCTGGGGACGACCACGCGCGCCGCAGAAACTCATCGGTGACGACGACCACACCGGGGGGAGGGGCGCCGAGCCGTTCACGGTGCCCCTCCCGCGGTTCTAGTTCGCGCCGACGTACTTGCGGAGGTGCTGGGCCGTCAGGGAATCGCCGGTCGCCACCAGCTCGGCCGGGGTGCCGGTGAAGACGATCCGGCCGCCGTCGTGGCCCGCGCCGGGACCGAGGTCGATCAGGTGGTCCGCGTGCGCCATCACCGCCTGGTGGTGCTCGATGGCGATCACCGTGCCGCCGTCGTCCACCAGCCGGTCCAGGAGCGCGAGCAGCTGGTCCACGTCGGCCAGGTGCAGGCCCGTGGTCGGTTCGTCGAGGACGTAGACCGACGCCTTCTCCGCCATGTGGATCGCGAGCTTCAGGCGCTGCCGCTCGCCGCCGGACAGCGTGGTCAGCGGCTGGCCGAGGCGGACGTATCCCAGGCCGACGTCCACGAGCCGGCCGAGGATCGCGCGCGCCGAGCCCGCGGTGAAGAACTCGTGCGCCTGCGCCACCGACATGCCCAGGACCTCGCTGATGTCCTTGCCGCGCAGCTTGTGGGCCAGCACCTCGGCGGTGAACCGCTTGCCCTCGCACTTCTCGCAGACCGTCGCGACGCCGGCCATCATCGCCAGGTCCGTGTAGACCAGCCCGATGCCCTTGCAGTTCGGGCAGGCGCCCTCGGAGTTCGCGCTGAACAGGCTCGCCTTGACGCCGTTGGCCTTGGCGAAGGCCGTGCGGATCGGGTCGAGCAGGCCGGTGTAGGTGGCCGGGTTGCTGCGCCGCGAACCGCGGATCGGGGCCTGGTCCACCACGACCACGCCGTCGCGGCGGGGCAGCGAACCGTGGATCAGCGAGCTCTTGCCCGACCCGGCGACGCCGGTGACCACGGTCAGCACGCCCAGCGGGATGTCCACGTCGACGTTCTTCAGGTTGTGCGCGTCGGCGCCGGTGATCGACAGGTGGCCGGTCGGCTTGCGGACCTCCTCGCGCAGCCGGGCCCGGTGGTCCAGGTGCCGTCCCGTCAGGGTGTCCGAGCGCCGCAGGCCCGCCAGGTCGCCGGCGAAGCACACCTGCCCGCCGGCGGTGCCCGCGCCCGGCCCGAGATCCACCACGTGGTCGGCGATCTCGATCGTCTCCGGTTTGTGCTCCACGACGAGCACCGTGTTCCCCTTGTCCCGCAAGCGGATCAGCAGGTCGTTCATCCGCTGGATGTCGTGCGGGTGCAGGCCCACCGTCGGCTCGTCGAAGACGTAGGTCACGTCGGTGAGGCTCGAACCGAGGTGCCGCACCATCTTCACCCGCTGCGCCTCGCCGCCGGAGAGCGTCCCGGACTCGCGGTCCAGGCTCAGGTAGCCCAGGCCGATCTCGACCAGCGAATCCAGCGTGTCGCGCAGCGCCTCCAGCAGCGGCGCCACCGATTCGTCGCTGATGCCGCGGACGAACTCGGCCAGGTCGTTGATCTGCATCGCCGAGCAGTCGGCGATGCTGCGTCCGTCGATCTTGGCCCCCAGCGCGGCCGGGTTCAGCCGGGCACCGCCGCAGGCCGGGCAGTCGGCGAACACCACCGCGCGGTCCACGAACGCCCGGATGTGCGGCTGCATCGCCTCGCGGTCCTTGGCGAGGTAGACCCGCTGCACCTTGACCAGCAGGCCCTCGTAGGTGGTGTTGATGGTGGCGTGCTTGATCTTGGTGGCCGGTTTGTGGAGGAAGTCCTCCCACTGCTGGGGCGTGAAGTCCCGCAGCTTGACGTCGGGGTCGAACAGCCCGGAGCCGGCGATCACCTGCCAGTACCAGGAGTCCACCGCGAAACCGGGGGCGGTGATCGCGCCTTCGTTGAGCGAGCGGTCCTTGTCGACGAGCTCGTCGACGTCGATCGTCGAGACGTGCCCCAGTCCCTCGCACTCCGGGCACATGCCTTCCGGGCTGTTGAAGCTGAACGCCGTCGCGGTGCCGACGTGCGGGGTGCCGAGGCGGCTGAACAGGAGGCGCAGCATCGTGTGCGTGTCGGTGGCGGTGCCGACCGTGGAGCGGGAATTGGCGCCCATCCGCTCCTGGTCGACGACGATCGCGGTGCTCAGGTTGCGCAGCGAGTCCACGTCCGGCCGGCCGAGGCTGGGCATGAACGACTGGATGAACGCCGTGTAGGTCTCGTTGATCAGCCGCCGGGACTCGGCCGCGATGGTGCCGAACACCAGCGAGGACTTGCCGGAACCGGAGACACCGGTGAACACCGTGAGCCGCCGCTTGGGGATGTCCAGCGAGACGTCGCGGAGGTTGTTCTCCCGCGCCCCGCGGACTTCGATCAGGTCGTGGCTGTCGGCGGCCCGCCGGGGCTCGGCGGTTTCGGAGTTGATGCGTTCGGACGGATCCGGGCTCATGCTGCGCTGCTTCTCCAACCGTGCGAAAGGCATTGGTTCCGGATGCCCCGCGGCACCGCTTCCGCAGGCACGCGCCCGTGAGCGTTCCGGGGCGTCATGGCACCCCGGAACGCTCACGGCATTTGATCTGCGGAATCGGCGACTCGCGGAGCACCGGCCATCCTTTATACCGGCCGGGACCGACAGCCGCCGCGAAATCAGCCAGCCAGCTCCGGGAGTTCGGCGCGGCGTGCGGCGATGGCCGCCGGGTTCCAGCCCGGCCTGGGCACCGAGTCCTTGAGCAGCTGCACGTACGGATGCTCCGGCGCGCGCAGGACATCGCGGGTGGTGCCGCTTTCCACGAGGCGGCCGCGCAGCAGCACGGCGATCGTGTCGGTGACCTCGTTGACGACGGCCAGGTCGTGGCTGATGAACAGCTGGGCCGTGCCGGTCTCGCGCCGCAGCTCGGCCAGCAGCCGCAGGATCTGCGCCTGCACCGAAACGTCCAGCGCGGACACCGCTTCGTCGAGGATCAGCAGCTTCGGCCGCACCGCGACGGCCCGCGCGATCGCCACGCGTTGTCGCTGGCCGCCGCTGAGTTCCCGCGGCAGCGCATGCCTTTTCGATGCGTCCAGGCCGACCTGGTCGAGCAGCTCGCCGACGCGGGCGTGCCGGGCGGCCCGGTCCGACCAGCCGTGCAGGCGGAGCACCGCGTCGAGGCAGCGGCCGATGGGGACGGCCGGGTCGAGCGAGAGGTACGGGTCCTGGAACACCAGCTGGATGGCCTTCGCCCTGGCCAGCCGAGCCCGGCGGGTGCGCGGGCGCGTGGCGACCGGCGCGCCGTCCAAGGTGATCTCGCCGCCGTCGGGTCGTTCCAGGCCGGCCAGGATGCGGGCGATCGTGCTCTTGCCGGAACCGGATTCGCCCACCAGGCCCAGCGATCCGCCATCGGGCACGGCCAGCGACACGTCGTCGACCGCGCGGGTCGGGCCGAACGACTTGCGCAGACCGGTCACTTCGAGCGTCATGCGTCGACTCCGTCCTCGTCCAGCACCGGGACGGCGGCGAGCAGTTCCGCGGCGTAGGCGGATTTGGGCGCGGCGAACAGCTCGCGCGCGCCCTGCTCCTCGACCACCTCGCCGGAGCGCAGGACCACCACGCGATCGCAGAACGCCGCCGCCAGCGGCAGGTCGTGGGTGATGAAGAGGATCCCGAGCCCCCGATCGGCGCGTGCCCGGCTCAGGATCCCGATGATCTCGGCCTGCGTGGTGACGTCCAGGGCGCTGGTCGCCTCGTCCGCGACCAGCAGCTCCGGCTCCGGTGCGAGGGCCGCGGCGATGACCAGCCGCTGCAGCATGCCGCCGGAGAACTCGTGGGGGTACCGCGCAAGCATGGCGCCGGGTTCCCGCAGCCCGCACTCGCGCATCAGGCCCACCACCCGGTCGCGGGCATCCTGCCCGGACCAGCCGAGATTCGTGCGCAGCTGCTCGGTCAGGAAGTGCCCGACGGGGCGCACCGGGTTGAAGGCCGCGCGCGGTTCCTGCTGCACCACGCCGACCTTGCGGGTCCGCAGCTCCCGCAGCTCCGCCGGGGACATGCCCAGCACGTCCCGGCCGTCCACTGTGATCTGTCCGGACACCGCGGCCGAGGCCGGCAGCGCGCCCGCGATGCTCATCGCGGCGGTGGACTTGCCGGAACCGGACTCGCCGACCAGCCCGACGACCTCGCCCGCCTCGACGCGCAGGTCGATGCCGCGCAGGATCGGCCTGCCGGGGAACCCGACGGTCAGATCCCGCAGTTCTGCCAGGCTCATGAGTGCTCCACCCTGCCGAGCCGGTCGGCGATCCGCACGCCGACGATGTTGAACGCCACCACCGCGATCGCGATCATCGCGCCGGGCACCAGCGTCGGGGCCATCGCGCCTTCGAGCATCGCGAACTGGCCCTCGGCGACCATCAGGCCCCAGTCCGACGACGGCGGCTGCGAGCCGAAGCCGAGGTAGCTCAGGCTCGCCAGCGCCATCAGCACGTCGCCGAAGAGCACCACCGCGTAGCCGAGCACGATCGGCATCACCCGGGGCAGCAGCCGGGTCAGGCAGATCGCCGCGCCGCCCATGCCCTGCACCCGGTACGCCTCGATGTACGGGCGCTGCCGCTCGGCCCGCGCGGCGCTGCGGGTGATCTTGGCGACCGCGGGGAAGTACGCCAGGCCCAGGGCCAGCACCGACGCGGCGACACCGGTGCCGAGCACCGCGATGGTCAGCACCGCGAACAGCAGGCCGGGGAAGGCGATCAGCGCATCGGTCGCGCGGGAGACCACCGCGTCCAGCCAGCCGCCGCGCCACGCCGCGACGACGCCCAGCACCGGGCCGAGGAGCAGCGCGATGGCCAGGACGCCCAGCGGTGCGATCAGGCTGGTGCGGGCGCCGTGCAGGATGCGGGACAGGATGTCGCGGCCGAGCTGGTCGGTGCCCAGCAGGTGCTCGAGGCCCGGCGGGGCGAGGATCGAGTCGAAATCGGTGGCCGTCGGGTCGTAGGGCGCGATCAGCGGCGCGGCCAGCGCGGCCAGCCCGAGGACCGCGAGAACGCTTGCGGCGCCCCAGAACAGCGGGCCGTTGCGCCGCCGCCCGGACGCGACCGCGGCGTCGGCGACGAGTGATCCGGACAGTGTCATGCCGCCGCTCCTGCCTGTCGTGGGACACCCGCGCGCCGGGCCCGCCGCAGCCGCGGGTCGGCGAGGTGCTGCACCAGTTCGGTCAGCCCGGTCGTCACCACGTACGCCAGCACCATGCACAGCAGGACCGCCTGCGTGACCGGGAAGTCCTTCGTGTTGATGGCGTTGACCAGCAGCGATCCCACGCCGCTGAGCCCGAACACGGACTCCACCACCACCGTTCCCGCCAGCAGGCTCGCGGTGATCATGCCCGCCATCGTGGCGATCGGGCCGACCGCGTTGCGCAGCACGTGCCTGCCGATCACCAGCCGCTCCGGGATGCCGCGGGTGCGGGCGACCCGGACGTGGTCCTGCACCAGGATGTCCACCATGGACTGCCGGGTGACCCGGGTGATGGTCGCCAGCGACACCACCGCCAGGGAAACGGCGGGCAGCGTCAGGTGGTGCAGCCTGCCGAGGACGCCCTCGCCGGCGCCGGTCACCGGGAACCAGGCCAGCCCGACGCCGAACGCGGCGATCAGCCCGACGGCCGCGACGAACGGCGGGATCCCGGCCAGCATGGCCGTCGCGGCCGACACCACCGAGTCCAGCGGCCCGCGGCGCACCGCCGACAGCGAGCCGAGCAGCACGCCGATCGCGATGGTCAGCACCGCCGCGTACAGCGCCAGCCACACCGTGGTCTCCAGCCGGGTGGCGATCAGGAAGCCGACGTCCTGCCCGTAGACGAACGACCGGCCGAGGTCGCCGCGCACCACGCCGCCGAGCCACAGCACGTACTGCACCAGGAACGGCTGGTCCAGGTGGTACTCCGCGCGGATCGCGGCCAGCGTCTCCTCGCCGGCGTTCTCCGCGCCGCCGGCCAGCACCGTCGCCGGGTCACCGGGCGCCAGGTACATCGCGGCGAAGATCAGGAACGACGCGACCAGCAGCGTGATCACCACCTGGCCGAGCCAACGCAACAGCGCGATCAAGACCGCCTCCCGAGATCGGCCGCCCACGGATAGGTCAGGTAGGCGCTGGAGACCGGCGCGCCGGTGAGCCGGTTGCTCATCGCCAGCGTCGTCGGGGCCATCACCAGTGGGATGGACAGCATGTGCCCGAGGTACTCGTCCTGCAGCCGGATGACCTGCCGGGCGCGTTGCAGGTCGTCGTAGGTGGCCGCGGCCGAGGCGAAGGTGCTCTCGTACTGCTCGTCGCGGAAGCCGAGGTAGTTGTTGACGCTGTCGGGCAGCACGTTGTCGTACATGCCCAGCCCGTCGGGCTTGGACAGGTACCAGTCGTTGACGATCAGATCGACGCCCGCCCGCGCCTCCGGCGACGCGAACAGCTCCGAGAACTGGGCGGGCGGCACGGTGCGGATCTCCACCGGCAGCCCCAGCTTCAGCCCGGCGTCGCGGACACCGTTGGCCAGCACGTTGCCCACCGCGGTGCCGTCGTTGGCCACCACGATCGGCTCCGCAGGCGGCCCCGCCTCCCGCACGAGCTCGCGGGCGCGCGCCAGGTCCTGCTCGCCGGGGCGGACCGGGACGTCGCGGATCTGCTGGTAGGCCTGCTCGAACAGCTCCTTCCCGGTGCCGAACGTGCCCGCGCCGACCGGCAGCTTCCACGGCTCGGCGGCGCCGCGGAACGCCGCCTCGGCCATGCCCTGGCGGTCCAGCGACAGCGACAGCGCGGTGCGCAGCCGGACGTCCGCCATCGGCCCGCGGCCGGTCGGGATGAGCTGCCACGCCGACGTGGTGAGTCCGAAGTGGAGGGACAGCTCCGGGCTGGTGCTCAGCGCCGGTGCCATGCTCGGGTCGTCGAGGTAGGCGCCGTCGGCGGCGCCGGTGCGCAGGCTGTTGACGGCCGCCCACTCGTCGCCCCAGACGAACCGGATGCTCTCGGTCAGCGGCCGGAGCTCGGGGTGCCAGTAGTCCGGGAACCGCTTGATCGTCAGGCCCGCCCCGGCGTCCCAGCGGTCCAGGTAGTACGGGCCGCTGCACGCGTCGGGCCGGCCCGGGCTGCCGAAGTCCTGACCGAGCCGGTTCACCACGTCGGCGTTGAGGACGATCCCGGCGTCGCCGGCCATCCGGTACTTGAACTGCGCGTCCGGTTCTTCCAGCCGCACGGTCACTTCCATCGGGCCGGTGACGTCGATGGACTCGACGTCGCCGAACTCGTCGGACTCGTCGTTGCCGTCTTCGGCGTGCCGCCGCAGGCTGAACGCGACGTCCTCGGCGGTGACCGTGCTGCCGTCGTGGAACCGGACCCCGTCGCGGACCCGGTAGACGAACGTCGCCGGGTCCGGCATCGCCGGTTCCTCGACCAGCCACGGGCGGACGGTGAGGTCCGGTTGCAGCTGGTAGAGGCGGTCGCAGAGGTTGGCCACCACGGTGTCCTCGGTGGTGGAGCCGTGGTAGTCGGTGTCGAGGGTGAGCGGCTCGGCGTCCAGGAACCAGGTGATGTCGCCGGCCGGCGCGACCGCCGGCGGCGTGTTCGGCACCAGCCGGACCGCGCCGAGCTGCGCCGAACTTCCGCAGCCGGCCAGCAGCCCGACGGAGAGCAGGGCGAGGCATCTTCGCATCAGCCGTCACCGCCCGGTCCGTCGTAGAGGTTCCACGGCAGCAGCTGGTACTCCTCGGTGCACGGGTTGCCCGCCGCCACGTAGTACTCGCCCGCGGTGAGGTCGATGCAGTTGTGCAGCACGGTCGACCACTGGCGGATCTCGTCGGTGCGCTCGTCGGGATGGGTGCACACCGATTCCGGGTAGCCGAAGTGATCGGAGAAGGCGTCCTTGATGGCCTTGCGCACGGCATCGCCGCCGGACGCGGTGCGCGCCTGGCGCAGCCCGGTGCGGATGCGGGGCACGCGGAACAGGGAGTCCACCGGCCGGGGCCGGTAGTCGGCGGCCAGCTGCGGCGGGATGAATGCCTGGTAGTGGTTGCCGTGCACCAGGACCCCGTCCTCGGGGTACATCCAGCCGTGCGCCTTGGGTGTCGTCTCGACGTCGATGGCGAAGTCGTCGCGGTGCGTCAGCAGCGCGTTGCTGGCGATCTGCTGGTCGGCCTTGCTGAGCACCTCCAGCGCCTCGTGCATGCTCGACGAGTCGAGCACCTTGCGGCGGATGAGGGTCTGCGGGACGCCGCGGGTGGCGCCGAAGTTCCCGCCCAGACCGTTGGCGTTGAGCGCGAGGCCGGCGGAGTTGGCGCCCTGGCGGCCGACCTGCCCGGCCTCCAGGTGCATCACCACGGTCGGCTTCGGCGGCTGCACGATGCGGGCCACCACGATGGTGTCCTTGATGCCGTGCCGCCAGTCCCAGTTCTGTCCACAATAGACGTGGCCGTCGCCGCTGGCCTCGGACAGCAGCGCGAACGACGAGCAGCCGTCGGCTTCCTCGTCGGTGGCGGGCAGGCTGTCCCGGATGAGCTCGCCGCGCGCGTTGAGCGCCAGGACGTCGGTGAAGCCGACCCCGGCGCCTTCGGCGATGCCGGTCATCTCCTCGACCAGGTCGGGGGCGAATCGTTCGCAGCCGGGGCGGAGCTCGTCGACGCGGGCGGTGACCTGCTGCCAGGTCAGGCCGGTCGACTTGCCGAACGCGTCGGAGTAGTAGGCGAGGGCGCGGTCGATCTGGGCCCGGGCGAACTCGCCGTACTGGCGGCCCCGTTCCCGTGCGGTGCCGCGGAGTTCCACGGTGGGAAGTGTCAAGTTGTTCATCCGGTCTCTCACCAAGCGCTGTAGTATTCGCTACAGGAAACATGTGACGGGCGTGACTGCTACAAGAAATGTAGTGAGGATGACGGATAAGTCAAGACTTGAAGCGAACACTTCAGGAGAGGTAGCGGCCGAAGACCTCCGCGCGAGGGTGCAGGAGCGCCTCGACGGGTTGTCCCGCGCGGAGCAGAAGGTGGCGCGCTACCTGCTGAACATGCCGCAGGAGCAACTGGTCTTCGCCACCGCCGAAGAACTGGGCCAGCACACCGGCACCAGCGACGCGACGGTGGTCCGCACCGCGCGCAAGCTCGGCTACAGCGGGCTGCCGGAGCTCAAGCGCGAAGCCGGGCGAGCGCTGGTGACCACGGTGGCGCCGGCGACCCGGCTGGAGCAGCGGCTGGCCAGCATCGGCCCGGACCTGGAGCGGGCGATGGCCACGGTGTTCACCGAGGCCCGCGACGAGCTGGAGAACACCCTGGCTGCGCTGAAGCTCGAAGACGTGCGGACGGCGGTGAGCCTGCTGTCCCACGCGCGCGAGGTGATGGCGTTCGGGGTCGGCGGCTCGGAACTCGGCGCGCGGCACCTGGCGCTGCGGCTGAACCGGCTCGGGCGGCGGGCCCGGTTCGTCGGCAGCACCGGCTTCCGGCTGGCCGACGACCTGCTGCCGCTGGGCCGCGACGACGTCGTCGTGATCTACCTGCCGGGGCGCGCCCTGCCGGAGCTGGAGGTGCTGCTCGACCACGCCCAGGTGGTCGGCGCGCGCCGGATCCTGATCTCGGAACGCCGCCTGGCCAAGCAGTTCGCCCCGCAACTGGACGTGGCGCTCTACGCGGCGGGCGGAGCGGGCCGGGTCGCGGCCGAATCGACCTCGGCGCTGACCCTGACGGACCTCCTCGTCCACGGGGTGGCGACCCTCCACGAAACCCAAGCCGTGGAAACCCGGAACACCCTGACAACCCTCCGAGAACGCCTCCTGCGCAAATGACCTCGCGAGCGGCCGCTCCAGCAGCTCAGGCTGCGGGTCCGGGGCCGTGCGCACTTTGTGCTGCTATAGCAACACAAAGTACGCACGGCTCGACGGCCACACGCAACGCGCGTCAGCGGAGGCCGAGGCGGCGGCGGATCACCAGCAGGCTGAGGAGGCTCGCCGCTGCCGCGAACATCAGGTAGAAGCTCGGGGCCAGGCTGGTGCCGGTGAGGCCGATCAGCCACGTGCTGATGAACGGCGTGAACCCGCCGAACACGCTCACCCCGATGTTGTAGCCGATCGACATGCCGGTCGCCCGGGTCTCGGTGGGGAACAGCTCGGACATCAGCGCCGGCAGCGCCCCGAAGTAGCAGGCCTTCAGCAGCCCGATCAGCAGCATCATGCCGACCATCACGCCGAATCCGGGGAACGCCACCAGCGTCGCGAAGATCGGGTAGATCAGCAGCAGGATCAGCGCGGCGAACACGCCCATCAGCTTCACCCGGCCGATCTTGTCCGACAGGTGCCCGGCCAGCGGCGTCACCACGGTCAGCACGACGCCGGTGACCAGGGTGGCCGCGAAGCTGGTCGACGCGGGCAGGCCTAGCTGCTTGATCGCGTAGGTCGGCATGTAGGTGATCGTGTAGTTGAGCACCGTGGAGACCAGCAGCGCGCCGACGACCAGCAGGATCCGGACCTTCTGGGTGCGCAGCACGGTGCGCACCGGCGAATGCGGTTCGGCGGTCCGCGTAGCGGTGAACTCCGGCGCCTCGTCGACGAACCGCCGGATGTAGTAGCCCACCGGGCCGACCAGCAGGCCGACCGCGAACGGGATCCGCCAGCCCCACGACTCCAGCTGCTCCGGGCTCAGCGTGGCGGTCAGCAGCACGCCCATCCCGGCCGACACCAGCGTGCTCAGGCCCTGGCTGGCGAACTGCCAGCTGGCCACGAACCCGCGCCGGCCCGGCATATGCTCGACCATGAAGGCGGTGGCGCTGCCGAACTCGCCGCCCGCCGAGAAGCCCTGGATCAGCCGGGCCAGCAGGATGCCGATCGGCGCGACCAGGCCGACCGTCTCGTACGAGGGCATCAGGCAGATGATCGCGGTGCCCAGCACCATCAGCCGGATCGACAGCGTCAGCGATGCCTTGCGCCCGGCGCGGTCGGCGTAGGCGCCGAGCACCACCGCGCCGATCGGCCGGATCAGGAACGAGACGCCGAAGGTGCCCAGCGTCAGCAGCAGCGACACCGTCTCGTCCTGCGCCGGGAAGAACACCTTCGACAGGACCGTCGCGAAGATCGCGTAGACCGCGATGTCGTACCACTCGAGCGCGTTGCCGATCGAGGCGGCCGCGATCACCCGGAACGGTTTGTGCGGCGTCGCCGCCGCGGTGGAAGTGGCCATCACGGTCTCCAGGTCTTCAGGCAGGAGCGCGATTTCGCGCGAAATCAGCGGTATCCGTGCGGGGCGGTGGGCGATTTCGCGCGAAATCGCCACGAGCCGAGCGGGTCAGCGGTCGAGCCCGCCGAGGTCCCAGAACAGGCCGGCCATGATCGCCAGCGCCTCGCGTGCGACGGTGCCCAGCAGGTGCTCGTTCGGGGCGTGCTGGGCGCAGGCGGGATAGGAGTGCGGGACCCAGATCGTGGGGAGCCCGAGCACGTCGGCGAAGGCGTCGTTGGGCAGGGTGCCGCCCAGGTTCGGCAACAGCGCCGGTTTGGCGTCGGTGGTGCGCCGCAGCGACTCCAGCGCCCAGCGGACCCATTCGTCCGCCGGGTCCAGCCGGGTGGCGGCGACGCTGCTGGTGACCTCGACGTCGATCATCGAGAAGCCGTGGTCGTCGAGGTGGGCGCGCACGATCCGCTCGACGTCCTGCCAGTCGGTGCCGACGACGAACCGGAGCTGGCAGTGCGCCTCGGCGCTGCCGGGGATGGCGTTGACCGGCGCCTGCGGGGTGCCCGCGGTGAACGCCAGCACCTCCAGGGTGTTCCAGCCGAAGACGCGTTCGCTCGGCGTCAGCCCCGGCTCGCCCCAGTCGGCGTCGATCTCGGGGGAGCCCGGGCCGCCGTCTACGGTGATGTCGGCCAGTGCGGCCCGCACCGATTCCGGGATCGGCGCGGGCCGCAGGCCCTCCACCCGCACGGCCCCCCGGGGGTCGATCATGCTGGCCAGCGCGTTGGCCAGGATGCTGGCGGGGTTGCTCAGCAGGCCGCCCCAGTTGCCGGAGTGGTAGGCGCTGTCGCGCAGGTTCACGCGCAGCGAGAAGTTGACGGCGCCGCGCGAACCGAGGAACAGCGTCGGACGCTGCGCCGAGAGCCGGCAGCCGTCCGAGGCGATGAGCAGGTCGGCGGCGAGATCGTCGGCGAGGTCCGCGCAGACCTCGCTCAGACCCGGCGATCCGGTCTCCTCGCCCATGTCGAGCAGGATCTTGAGGTTGAAGCCGAGCCTGCCGCCGCGGGCTTCGAGCACCTGCTCCAGCGCGGCGAGGTTGATGGTGTGCTGGCCCTTGTTGTCCGCGGTGCCGCGGCCGTACCAGCGGTCGCCCTCGACGGTGATCCGCCACGGGTCCAGCCCGTCGCGCCACTGCGCGTCGTGCCCCAGCACGACGTCGCCGTGACCGTAGGTGAGCAGCGTGGGCAGGGCGTCGTCCTCGTGCCGGTGGGCGATCAGGAACGGTCCGCCGCCGGGCACCGGGTTGTCGACGATGCGCACGGTGCAGCCGAGCCGTTCGACGGCGGGCGTGATCTCCTCGGCGAGGTACTGCCGCAGCACGTCGGCGCGCTGCGGGTCCTGGCTCTCGGTGCGGAAGGCGACCCGGCGCGCGAGGTCCGTGCGGAACGCGCCGGAGTCGTAGTACTGCGTCGCCCGCTCGACCGCCACTTCCCGGCTCACCGCGATGTCCTCCCCGAATTCACTTGCGCACCAAGGGTTTTCCGTGCCGGATGCGCTATCTGGATTCGCAAACTCAACCACGCGGGACGCCGCATGACCAGCAGCGAAAAGACAAGGCAGCGTTGCCGGATCGGCAACGGCCGCGCGGGTGCGTGGCGTAGCGTGAGGTGGTGCGAAGCGCGACTGTGATCGGTGCGGGGATCGGCGGGCTGGCCGCGGCGGTCGGCCTGCACCGGATCGGCTGGCGGGTGGCGGTGGTCGAGCAGGCCGCCGAGATCGGCGCGATCGGGGCGGGGATCACGCTGTGGCCCAACGCATTGCGCGCGTTGGAGGCGCTCGGGTTCGGCGAGCGGGTCCGGGAGCTGGGGAAGCCGCAGGAGTCCGCCGGGATGCGCTCCAGCGACGGCCGGTGGCTGAGCCGGCTGGACGGCGCGGAGATCGAGCGGGAGCTCGGCAGGCCGATGCTCGGGGTGCACCGGGCCCAGCTGCACCGGATGCTGCTGGACGAGCTCCCGGCGGATTGCCTGCACACCGGCGTCCACGTGACCGCCGTCGGCCGGGACGGCGCGGTGCCGGGACTGGACCTGCCGCCCGCCGATCTCGTCGTCGGCGCCGACGGCATCAACAGCCAGGTCCGGGCGCGGTACTGGCCGGACGCGCCGCGCCCCCGCTACACCGGCTTCGCCGCGTGGCGCGCCATCTGCGAGCGCCGGGACCTGACCGAGATCGGGGTGAGCTGGGGGCGGGGCCGGGAGTTCGGCATCGTGCCGTTGGTGGACGGCCGGATGTACTGGTACGTCGCGATGCCCGCACCAGAAGGCGCCCGCAACCCCGACGAGCGCGCGTACCTCCGGGAGCAGTTCGCGTCCTGGCACCCGCCGATCCCGGAGCTGATCGACGGCACCCCGGCGGAAGCGGTGCTGCGCAACGACATCCGGCACCTGGGCGGCCGGCTTAAGTCGTACGCGAACGGGAGCGTGGTGCTGCTCGGCGACGCCGCGCACGCCATGACCCCGCACCTCGGCCAAGGCGGCTGCCAGGCGCTCGAAGACGCCGTCGTGCTGGTCGCCGCCTGCGCGCGGTTCGACGACGTGGCCGAGGCCCTGACGCACTACGACACCGAGCGCCGCCCCCGCACCCAGCAGATCGCGCGGGCCTCGTACTGGGCCGGGCGTTTCGGCCCGTTCCTGGCCCATCCGGTCGCGGTCGCGCTGCGCGACACCGCCGCGCGGCTCGCCCCGAGCAGCGCGGCGATCAAGACGTTCATGCGGGTCAGCGGCTGGACCCCGCCGCAGATCGAGGGGCTGCGCGCGGAGTAGGGACTGGGCGGGTCGATTCGGGAGGCCTTCGAAGAACCGAATGCGTGGTATCCCGTTGTGGCCCAACGCTTCGCGAGCGTTGGGCCGCAAACGTCAGGCGCCCTCCGCGAATGTCTGAGCCCGCTCCAGCAAGTCGCCCTTCTTGATCTTCCCGGTAGCCGTCATCGGCAGCTCCGGCACCAGCATGAAGCGCGGCACCTTGTACGAGGCCATGTTCTGCCGCGCCCATCCGGTCAACGCTTCCACCGCCAAACCGGCGCCCGGGACCGGCTGCACGAACGCCAGCGGCAGTTGGCCCTTGTCGCGGTGCGGCATCGGCACGACCGCCACCCCCAGCGCGTCCGGGTGGCGCGCCAGCAGCGCCTCGACCTCTGACGGGAAGACGCTCATGCGGTAGCGCTCCACGGCGCTGAGCACGGCGGTGGCGTCCCACCGGGCGAGAAGCACGACCGTGGCGCCGTGCACGAGCGGCACCAGGATTCCCATGTCCTCGCCAGCGATCCAGAAGATCGGCACTTGACTTCCTCCCTGGGGTAAGCCCCGGGGATTCCTACTGCGCCTGTCGGTGCGGGCTTCGCGCTGACAGGTCACCTCGGTGGGTTCCTGCTTCACAGCGCTCCGCCCCCGAGCTGGGTGGCCTTACGTGCGCTCCACAGGCTGTTACCGCCAGTCCAGCGGCCTGTGCGACGTTCACCGCCGCGTTGATGTCTCGATCCAGCCATACCCTGCACGCCCGGCACTGCCAGACGCGCACGCCCAGTGGCTTGGGCCCGTCCTTCACGCCACAGTTCGAACACACCTGGCTGGTGGGTTCGAACCGGCCGATCCGGACTAGCGTTCGCCCGTACAAGACGGCCTTGTATTCCAGCATCGCCACGAACGCTGACCACCCAGCGTCGTGGACAGACTTCGCCAGACGAGTTCGCGCCAGCCCGTTTACCGCCAAATCTTCCACTGCGATTGCTTGGTTCTCGCGAATCAGTCGTGTGGAGAGCTGGTGTTGGAACTCGCGGCGCGCGTCCGCTACCCGAGCATGGGCGTGGGCAAGACGACGTCTGGCTTTGTCCCTGTTCTTCGAACCTTGGTTCTTGCGAGACAGGGCTTGTTGTGCCCGCTTAAGCTTCTTCTCCGCCTTACGCAGGAACTTCGGCGCGGTGACCTTCGTGCCGTCCGAGAGCACCGCGAAGTGCTTCAGCCCGAGGTCGATCCCCACGTCCGGTGCGGCGTCGCGGATGGCGTCCGGATCGGTGTCGATCACGAATGATGCGAAGTATCGCCCGGCAGAGTCTTTGATCACGGTCACGCTCGATGGCTTCGTGGGAAGCTCGCGGGACCACTTGACCGATACGTCGCCGATCTTCGGCAACCTGAGTTTTCCTCCCGGAGTGATCGACCAGCGCGCGTTGGTGGTGAACCGGATCGACTGACGACGATCCCGGCGGGTCTTGAACCTCGGTGCTCCCATCCGGAGGCCAGCACGCTTACCGCTAATGGAGTCGAAGAAGTTCCTAAACGCCTGCTCAGCGTCCCGCAGGGCTTGCTGCAGTACGACGGCCGACACTTCACCGAGCCACGAGCGTTCCTGGGTCTTCTTGGCGTCCGTGATCAGCGTCTTGGACAGCTCAGCCACTTTCGGGAACGGCAGACCCGCAAGTGCGGTTGGCGATGCTCCGATCAGCGTGCTGCGCCATCGTCGGCGACTTCCCGCTGATGGAGGAGGGCACCACGCTGCGGCAGCTGTTCGACATCTGCTGCAGCATGGAGGGCCTGGAGTTCGACCCGGTCTTCGTCAGCAACCACACGATCGCCCTGCACAGCTTCGCGCGGCTCTCCGGCAGCGTGACCCTCACCGGGCGGCTGAGCGTGCGCCGCCGCCTCGACGCGGAGGGCCTGGTGGCGATCCCGCTGACGAACCCGGAGCTGCTGGAGCGCAACCTCCAGATCCAGACGATGGCCCAGCGTCGCCTCCCGGCCCCGGTCCGGCTCTTCGTCGACCACCTGATCGCCACCATCCGCGACGGCGGCTGACGGCCGGTCGTTCGCCGCGTTCCTCCTCGACGTTCGGGGGGAATGTGCCCGAAACCCTTGACACTGGGGGAAGATCGCTCCGACCCTGTTGATCGGTCGACGAATTTTAGAGCGAAGTTCTAGGGTTGCGGCTCGAGCCGAGCCGGATGTGGGGGTAGGCCGACAGCCGGTCGTGGAAGGGCGGAGCGATGGGGCTCTCGTACGTTCGTGAACTCTCGGAGTATCCGACCGGATCCCGCCGGATGCGCATCCTGTCCATGGCGGTGCTGGCCAGCCTCATCGGCTCCTACGAGGGGCAGATCGCCCCCGTGGTGCCGTTGCTGCTGGAAGACCTGCACATGAGCCTGATCACCTACGGCTCGGTGTCGGCCCTGGCGCTGATCGCCGGGGCGATCGCGGCGATGGTCGGCGGGCGGCTGACCGACCAGTTCGGCCGGGTGCGGGTGCTGGTCCCGCTGATGCTGCTGACCGCGCTGATGTGCTTCGCGATGACGCTCGTCAGCACGCCCGGCGAACTGCTCGTCGCCCGCGCGTTCCTGTCCATGCTCGACGGCGTGGTGATGGCCGCGACCGCGCCGCTGGTGCGGGACTTCTCGCCGCGGATGGGCCGGGCGCAGGCCTTCGGCTTCTGGACCTGGGGGCCGGTGGGCGCGAACTTCCTGGCCGCCGTGATCGCCGGTTTCACGCTGCCGCTGTTCGACAACTCGTGGCGCTCGCAGTTCGTCGTCATGGGTGCGATCTCGCTGGTGATCTCGCTGGTGATCGCGTTCAACATCGCCGACCTGTCGCCGCGGTTGCGGGCGCAGATCCAGCAGACCGAGCAGCGCGCGCTGGCCGCGGCCGACACCGACCGGCCGGTCCGGATGCGGGACCTGTTCGGCCACACCACGATGTGGGCGCACGTCGTCGGCATCTCGGTGTGGCTGGTGCTCTACCTGACGCTGTCGCTGTTCGGGCAGACGATGCTGGCGCAGAGCTTCGGGCTCAGCGCGGCCTCGGCATCGGCCGTGATGAGCGGGTTCTGGGTGCTCAACCTCGGCACGCTGATCGCCGTCGGCCGGCTCTCCGACCGGCTTCAGCTGCGCAAGCCGATCACCGCCGTGGGCACCGTCGTCGCGGTGGTGATGACCGGCTACCTGGTGGTGCTGATGGGCGGCGAGACGATCTCGATCGTGCAGCTGCTGATCACCGGGGCGCTGCTGGGCGCGGGCATGGGCGCCGCGTACGCGCCGTGGATGGCGAACTACTCGGAGAACACCGAGGACATCGATCCGCGGCTGCAGGGCAGCGCGTGGGGCGTGTTCTCGTTCCTGACCAGGGTGATGGCGGTGCTGGTGCTGTTCCTGATGCCGCGCGTCGTGGCCGCCACCAGCTGGTCTGCGTGGTTGTCGATCGCGCTGGTCTGCATGGTGCTGTTCCTGCCGGTGATGCTGCTGTTCCGCGGGCCGTGGCGGCGTTCGCCGGCCCGCGCGGACGTCGCGCCCGGCGTCGAGAAAGCCGAGAGGTGAGCAGATGACCGACCTTTCCCAGGACGCGGTGGACCGGGTCGACCTGGCCGGCCTCGGCCGCGTCGACATCGACGACGTGCTGGCCTACCTGCACCGCGACCTGAAACGACTACCCGGCTACCTGGACCTCTACCGCCGCTACCTGCGGCAGCGCTGGGACGTCTACGAGCTGGACTTCACCCGCGACGCGGTGGACTGGGCCGAGCGGATGACCGAGGTCGAGCGGGAGGCGTTCGTCGCGATCTCGTCGGGATTCCACCACGGCGAGCGGCAGGTCGAGGTGGAGCTGCCGGTGTTCATGCTGGGCGGCAGCGAGGAATCGAAGATCTACATGTCCAGCCAGATCGAGGACGAGGCCCGCCACACGGTGTTCTTCGACCGCTTCTACCGCGAGGTGGTCGGGCTGCCCGGCGAGTCGATCCAGGACGTGCTGGACGCGTCCTTCCACCACGTGGCCGAAACGTTCGTCGGACCGTTCGGGCTGCTCGCCTACCAGGCCGACGAGCTGCGCGCGGACCCGGAGAACCCGGCGCTGCGGGTGCGCTACGGCACAAACTACTTCCTGTGGATCGAGGGCGTGCTGGCGCTGTCGGTCATGAAGATCACCCTGACCTACTGCCGCAACAGGGGCTTCCTGCCCGGCTACTACGCGGGTTTCACCGCCACCTGCCGCGACGAGGCCCGCCACGTGCAGGCCGGGATGCGGTTCCTGCGCGACTCGGTGCGCGAGGATCCCCGCCTGCTGCTGGAGATCCACGAAACGCTGCGCACCATCCTGGCGATCAACGGCGCGACGAGCCGCCGGGTGGCGCTGGAGTCGCTGGGCTGGTCGCCGGAGGACGTGCGGCGGCTGATGATCCGCCAGCTGAACATGAAGCTCTCCGACGTCGGCATCGGCCTGGCGCCGGACATCGAGCGGATGATCGAGAGGATCGAGCCCGAACTGGCGGGAGGATGAGCATGCGGCTGTTCAGTCCACAGTGGGCGGAGGCGGCGCGCGAGGTGGTCGATCGCGGGCCCGACGAGGCGATCCGGGCGACGAAGCTGGAGAGCTACTGGGAGTGGATCGACCGGGCGCGCGGGTCGTACTCGTCGTCCTGGGCGCTCGGCCTCGCGGAAACGGGGCAGTACCTGCGGTTGCGGTGGGCCGACGGCGACTGCGTCGAGGCGTCGATCCGCGAGGAGCCGGACGCGGACTACGTGCTGACCGCCGACGCCGCCGCCTGGCGGGACATCATCACCGGCGAAGACGCCGGACGGCTGCTGATGTACCGCCGGATGAGGCTGGTGCACGGCGACGTCCTGCTGTTCTTCCGCGGCATCTACTTCGTGGTGGAGTCCATCGCGGCGATCGGCCGGATCCCCGCCTCGATGCCGCCCGAGGCGGCGCCCGCCGGGTGAACGGCCCGTTCACCTCGCTCAGCCGGCCGCGTCGGGTCCGCGGGTCGACCTGAACAGCTCTCCGACGCGGTGGAGGACATCGGCCTGGGCGGGGTTGTAGACATCCTCGATGGCCGCGTTGATCGTGTGCGCGGCGAGGCGCTCGGCGGACGGTGTGCTGGCCTTCAGGTCGTACATCCCCGGGTTCTGGGTGAAGATTTCGCGCACGTGGGGGAGCAGGCGCACGGCCAGGTCGCGGCGGGTCTGCTCGTCGGCGTCGGGCGGCAGGTCGTCGAATTCGGCCATGGTGGGGTGCGCGCCGTAGTTCTCCAGCATCTCCTTGTAGGCGGTGATCGCGGAGGGGCTGAGCAGTCGGCTCATCACGACGACGAACGAGCGGTCGGCGTCGGACAGGTTCGCGTCGGTGGTGGCCAGGGCCAGCTCGGGCGGCAGGTCGGTCGGCGCGGCCTGCCGCAGGATCAGGGCGAGCTCGACGCGCACCCGCTGCAGCCGCTCGATGGTCGCGGCCACCTCTGCGTCCAGCATCCGGAGCGCTTGCTCGGGGTGTTCGTCCGCGTCGCCCATCTCGGCGATCTGCGGCAGCGAGAACCCGAGATCGGTCAGGCGCTTGATCCGCAGCAGGCGCACCAGGTGCGCGACGCCGTAGCTCTTGTAGCCGTTGGCCCGCCGTTCGGGCTCGGGCAGCAGGCCGACCTCGTGGTAGTGCCGCACCGTCCGCAGGCTCGTGCCGGCGAGTTCGGCGAGCTGGCGGGTGCTCCAGGACACGACTGCTCCTCCTCGGGAACCGCTTCCGCCGACGCGGTCGCGTCGGCATCGGTGTCAGTAGAAACCGTGCCGCTGCGGCATGGTCAACCGCCGTCGGCGACAGCTACCCGGCGCTGGGGTGAACCGGGTCATATCGCGCTTGAGTGTGCCGCAACGGCCGGGTGTCTCCTTACCCCGGATCACCGGCAGGCCGCCGGGCACACCGAACCGACTGAGGGGACGCACATCATGACGGAATCCGGCCGAACAAGCGGCGAAGCGACCGCCGCAGAGCAGAAGCCGGCGCCGACGCTGCTCGACCAGCTGGGCGGGCCGTCCGGACTGGCGTACACGGGGCTGCCGGTCGTGGTCTTCGTCGTGGCCAACAGCGTGTTCGGGCTGCAGGGCGGCATCTTGAGCGCCATCGGCGCGGCGGTGGCGATTAGCGCGCTGCGGCTGGTGCGCAAGGAGCCGGTCCGGCCGGCGATCTCCGGGCTGTTCGGCGTCGGAGTCGCCGCGTTCATCGCCTACCAGACCGGATCGGCCAAGGGGTTCTTCCTGGTGGGCATCTGGGTGAGCCTCCTCATGGGAAGCGTCCTGCTGGCGTCGGTCCTCGTGCGGCGGCCGCTGATCGGGGTCGCGGTGAACCTGTTCAACGGCAAGGGGAGCGCGTGGCGCAGCGACCGGCCCTCGCTGCACGGCTACGACATCGCGACCCTCACTCTGGTGGCCGTCTTCGCTGCCAGGTTCATCGTGCAGCAGTGGCTCTACAACGAGGACAGCGCCGGCTGGCTGGCCTTCGCGAGGATCGCGATGGGCTACCCGCTCCTCGCGCTGGCGCTGCTGGTGGTCGCCTGGGCGGTCCGGCGGTCGACCAAGCGGCTCAAGGCGCTGGGGATCTGACCTGACCGCGCGCGGATTCCTGGATTCTCGCGCGCGTCATTTCGCCGCTGACCTGATCTGGTCCATTGTGGATAGATTTGCTGCCTGGGCGCTAAGCGCGGGAACGCAGGCGGCGGAGCATGCGCGCGTCGGCGAAGCCGACCGCGTGCGCCGCGGCCTCCACCGTCGCACCCTGGCTGAGCAGGTGCTCGGCGCGCTCCGCGCGGAGCACCTGCTGGTAGCGCAGGGGCGTCAGCCCCGTTGCGCGCGCGAAGGAGCGGGTGAGGGTGCGCTCGCTGCAGCCCGCGGCGGCGGCGAGCGCGGCGAGCGGGAGCGGCTCGGTGAAGCGGGCATCGATGAGGTCCTGGACGCGGTGCACCGCGTCGTTGAGGTGCGAGCGGTGCCGCAGCATCGCGCTGGCCTGCTGGTCGTCGCCGTTGCGGCGGGCGTAGACGACCATGCCGCGCGCGACCCGCGCCGCCGCGCCGGGGCCGTGCCTGGTCGCGACCAGGTGCAGCGCCAGGTCGATGCCGCTGGCGATCCCGGCGGAGGTGATGATCCGGTCGTCCTCGACGAACAGCACGTCGCGCACCACGCTCGCGGCCGGATGCCGGCGGGCGAGCTCGTCCTGCAGGTCGTGGTGCGTCGTGCAGCGACGCCCCCGCAGGAGCCCGGCCTGCCCCAATGCGTCCGCGCCCGAGCACACGCTGGCCACCGTTCCGCCGGCGGCGTGATGCGCGCGCAGCCGCTCGGCGGACGCGGCGTGCAGCTTCGGCCAGCGCGGCGGATCGGCCACGTGCGAACCGGGGACGAGGACGAGGTCGTCCTCGGTCAGCGCGGGCCAGCTGGTGTCGGCGTGCAGCGGCAAGCCCTGCGCGCTCACCACCTCGCCGCCCTGCGCGACGTACGACAGCTGGTAGCGGTGCCCGAGGTCCGCGGCGGTGGAGAACACCTGCGCGGGCCCGGCCAGGTCCAGCAGGTGCAGTCCGGGCAGCAGCAAGAACACAACGCGGCTCACGATCCGGTCATCCTACGCCCAGGCCCGCGGGGGGAACGAGCGAACGGCCTCTTCGCGCCGCCTATCGAGGTGAACGGGCCGTTCACCTCGCGGGCTCGGTCGCGGGTGGGGCGGAGTGAACGGCCCGTTCACCTCGTCTTGTGCGGCGAACGGGCCGTTCACCTCAGCTTCCGGTGAGTTCCGCGACGGTGCGGATGGTCGCGAAGCGGCCAGACAGGGCGTACTCGGTGCGGGCGATGATGTCCTCGGAGTGCAGGGTCCGCGGGTCCGCCAGGAGCTCCTCGATCGTCTGGTCCGCCGGGGCGTCCCGGTGCGCGATCGGGTTCGTCGCCGTCGCGTCGGTCACGAACGTGACGTCGTAGCCGAGGTCCGAGGCGACCCGCGTAGTCGTCTCGCAGCACTGCTCCGTGCGGATCCCGGACACCGACAGCTCCCGGATTCCGCGCTGCGTGAGGGTCTGGTGCAGGTTCGTGGTGGTGAACGCGTTGTGCGAGGTCTTGGTCAGCTGCGGTTCGCCGGGCGCCGGGGCGAGCCCGTCCTGCAGCCGGACGTGACCGTTGACCGGGTCGAACACGTTGCCGGTGCCCGGTTCGCTGTGCAGGACCCAGACGACGAGGTCGCCTTCGGCGCGGGCCAGCGCCACCAGCCGGTTGACCTGCTCGACTATGCCGGGATTGGAGATGGCCCGCCACAACGGGCGCTGGCGGAAGGACTCTTGGACGTCGACGACGAGAAGTGCTTTGTTCACGCTTGAGGAGTCTGGTCGGCCTCCCGTCCGGGCGGGAGGCACGATCGCGCCGCATGCCGGACCGATCTGGTCACCGCGACCGCTGCGCCGGCTCGTCGGTGCGCGCGGGTTCCGGAGCCGGCGCCTGCCGCTCGGGGGCACGGCCGCGGACCGCCGCCGCGACGACTCCGAGCGCGGCGATCGCGGTCATGGTCAGCAGTGCCATCCGGTAGCCGAGCACGAGCTGGTCGACCGCCTGCCCGGATACCCCGGAGATCGTCCCGGCGAACACGTCGGCCCGCAGCTCCACCGGCAGCGGGCCGGTGATCAGCGCCAGCGCCAGCGCGGTGCTGACCATCACCCCGACGTTCTGCGCGGTCAGCCGCATCGCGTTGCCGATGCCGACCCGGTTGCGGGGCAGGCCGTTCATCACCGCGGTGGCGTTGGCGGGCATGAACAGCCCCGATCCGGTGCCGAGCAGCACGAGCCCGACGGCGATCGGTCCATAGGGGACGGTCGGGGAGACCGAGACCGCCAGCACCACCAGGCCGACGGCGGTCAGCACGCCGCCGGTGATCGCGATCGAGCGCGTCGACATCCGCCCCTGCAGCAGGCCCGAGCCCGTCGAGGCGATCATGGTGGTCAACGGCAGCAGCAGGACCTTCAGCCCGGCCGCCACCGGGTCGTCGCCCTGCACCGCCTGGTAGAACAGCGCGATCAGCAGCAGCACGGCCATCCGCGCGATGGTGTTGAGCAGGCCTGCGGCGAGCCCGAACGAATAGCCGGGATCGCGGAACAGGCCGATGTCCACGGCGGGATTGCGGCGGCGCCGCTCGACGGCCAGGAACACCGGCGCGAGCACGATGGACAGCGCGAACGAGCCGAGCACCAGCGGATCGATGAAGCCGCGCTCGCTGATCTGCGAGAGCCCGAGCAGGAAGCTGCCCAGGCAGAGCAGGATCAGGATGTTGCCCGGCACGTCGACGCCGCGTTCGCCGGTCCGGCCCTTGTCGGGGCGCAGCACCACCGCGCCCCAGAGCAGGCACGCCAGGCCCATCGGGACGTTGCTCCAGAACACCCACTCCCAGCCGAACCGGTGGCTGAGGAAGCCGCCCAGCGTCGGGCCGAGCAGCTGCGCCACGGAGAACGACGCGATGTAGATGCCCATGCCGCGGCCGAGGTGCTGGCGCGGGAAGGCGGTGGTCAGCAGCGCGGCGCTGTTGGCGAGCAGCATCGTGCCGCCGGCGGCCTGCACGACGCGCAGGCCGACCAAGGTCCAGGCGGTCGGCGCGAAGCCCAGCGCGAGACTCGCGGCGGTGTAGACGGCCAGGCCGGTCAGGTACATCGTGCGGCGGCCGAACAGGTCGGCCAGCCGGCCGAAGAAGACCATCAGCGTGGTGGTGGCGAGCATGAACGACAGCAGCATCCAGCTCGCGGCGGTCGAACTCGCCTGGAAGTGCCGGGAAACCTCGGGCAGCGCCACGTTGAGCGAGCTGGTACCCAGGCCGGTCAGCACGCTGGCGATGCTGACCACGGACAACACGCGCCACGCGTAGCGCAGCTGATCGTCCACGGCCGGGCCTCCTCCTCGATCGGGCAATACTAGAACGGTATTCTCATCCGGGTCCGCCTAGGAAGCGTCCATCTGTGCAAAAGGCATTGACAGTGGCAGGAATCACTCGTCAGTGTTTCTAGAAGGTGGCTCTAAAACCTGCTTCCGGGAGGACCGCATGGGCGGCATCGTCGACGGGCGGATCGTCATCGTGACCGGCGCGGCGCGCGGCATCGGCCGCGGCCACGCCCTGGAGTTCGCCAGGCAGGGCGCGAAGGTCGTGGTGAACGACATCGGTGCGGAGGTCGACGGCACCGGCTCCTCCACGGGGCCGGCGGGTGAGGTCGTCGACGAGATCCGCGCGGCCGGTGGCGAGGCCATCGCCAACGGTGACGACGTCGCCGACTTCGAGGGGGCCAAGCGGCTCGTCGAGTCGGCCGTCGAGCACTACGGCGACCTGCACGTGCTGGTCAACAACGCGGGCATCCTCCGCGACCGGATGCTGTTCAACATGACCGAGCAGGAGTGGGACGCGGTGATCCGCGTGCACCTGAAGGGCACGTTCGCCCCGCTGCGGCACGCCGCGGCGTACTGGCGCGCCAAGGTCAAGGCGGGCGAGGAGGTCGACGCCCGGGTGATCAACACGACCTCGTCCTCCGGCATCTACGGCAATCCGGGCCAGGGCAACTACGGCGCGGCGAAGGCGGGCATCGCCGGGCTGACCGTCATCGCGGCCCGCGAGATGGAGCGCTACGGCATCGCGGTCAACGCCGTCGCCCCGGCCGCGCTGACCCGCATGACCGACGGCCTGGGGCGCCAGGTCCGGGCGCCGGAGGGCCGGTTCGACGTCTCGAACGCGGAGAACATCGCGCCGCTGGTGGTGTGGCTGGCGGGCGAGAAGGCCAAGGGCATCACCGGCCGGGTGTTCAACGTGCGCGGCGGCTCGATCAGCGTCGCGGAGGGCTGGATCGCCGGGCCGGGCGTCGACAGGGGCGAGCGCTGGGACCCGGCGGAACTCGACGACGTGATCCCGGGCCTGGTGGCCGGGGCGCGGGAGAACGCGCTGACCAACGGCAAGGTCCCGGACGCGGAGTGACCTGGCGGCTGCCCGACCCCGGACCCGTCCCGCCGGGCTGGGTCCGGGTCGACTGCCACGTCCACACGGTGCACTCCGGCGACGCGGTGTCCACAGTGGAGCAGCTCGCGCAGCGGGTGGCGGCGGAGCGGATCGATGTGCTGTGCGTGACGGACCACCACACCCTCGATGGCGCGTGGGAGGCCGTGGAACGCGACATCGGCGCGCGGGTCGTAGTCGGGGAGGAGATCCGCACCCGCGTGGGCGAGGTGATCGGCCTGTTCCTGGCGGAGCGAATCCCGTACGTCCTGCCGCTGCCCGAGGTGGTGCGCCGAATCCGCGACCAGCAGGGCGTGATCTACGCGCCCCACCCCCTCGACCCGAACCGAACCAGCCTCGGCGCCGAAGGCCTGCGAGAACTCCACGAACACGGAGCGCTCGACGTGGTGGAGGTCTGCAACGCCAAGATCAGCGACCCGGAGCACAACGCGGCGGCGGCGAACTTCGCCGCCCGGAACGACATCCCCGCGGCAGCGGGCTCGGACGCCCACGATCCCCAGGGAATAGGAGCGGCCTACCTCCACATGCCGGACTTCGACGGCCCCACCGACTTCCTCGAAAAACTCCCGGAAGCCCGGATCTGGGGAGAATACCGAGACCACGTCGGCTGGCAGCCGGGACAGGCCCCAGCGACCATGCCTGCTAAGACCTCAAAACCATCGTCCCTGCTGCCAGCGAACACAAGTCGGCCGCTTTCCGGTCCGGCAAAACTCCGTGACAGCGCCACGAACGTGATCAAGCGGTATGGCCGCTGTGGCCGGGTACTGGAGCTGGCCGTCCGGGTCGAACCAAAGCTGAGGAATGTTCGGTGGATTGTCGGGGTTGTACGAATCAACGACTTCGTCGTTGTCTGCGTCCACGTAGTTGAGCGCGCCCCATCCGGATTCTGGCAGCGTGTACACGGCCAACCGGAACTTGGGGAACGCTGGCCCGTCAGCGGCACGCCAAGATCGGCAAGGTTGATCCCACACGTAGACCTGTGATGAGTTCAAGTGGTGCGGTTCGTCCACCACAGTGCGAACCAAATCATCCATTGCCGCAGGCGGGGAGTAGCGGAACCGCTTGTCGACGATCGCGGTCACCACGGTTTGCGTTGCTGCGGTCAAGATGTTGCTGCTCCTTCAGAGTGACTGGCCTGGCGCGATCGCGCTCATCCGCGACCTCAGAACCACCGAGCGCCCTGCCACTGCAGGCACTCGGGGCGCCGCCCGGTACGGCAGAACTCTGCAACGGCGTCGTGGATCGCATCGATCGGCAGGATTGCGGACCGCTCGAACGGGGTCGGAGTAGTCGCGTCGAACCACACGGTTGGCACATTGGCAGGTGGTTCAGGATTGTGTGTGTCCCAAATCCCGCCTCCGTCGCCTTCCTGCACGAAGTTGAGCGCGCCCCAGGCCGCTGATTCGTCGACGTTCACGCGTAGTTGATGCCCGGGGCGGTCGCCGGTGGACCTGTCGTGCGGACGATCCCAAACGTAGAAGCACACGCCACGAACCCGCTCCTGTCCCAGGCCGTCGCGTATCAACTCACGGACGCCAATCGCGTCGGAGGCGAAACGGCGCTCCTTCCCGAACAGAGCAGTGACCACCGTCCGCGTCCTCGTAGCCATGTCTACGCCTCTCCTCTGAAAACGATCGGTTGCTCTGCTCCCGGTTCCCAAACTGCCAGCGTGAACCCTCGTGGCAGTATCGCGGGCACCGCTGCTCGACAACCATATTCCTCTTCGCACACGGCATTGTTGATCGCAATCACCCCATAGGGGATCCCTTGTTCCCGCATGCGCTGTGCAGCCTTGACTTCCACGTGTTTTGCCACCTCGGGGCTGGCATGCGACGACAGGGGATGTCTCGGGTACCGGGTTGAGTTGAGAAGCACCAACCCGGCCCGGGCCGCTGCGTCATCCCGCTGCTCGTCTCGGCCGCTGGTGATCTCAACCTCATGGCCGTCTGGATCGAGGAACAAGCCTTTAGTCGGGTTGCCCATGGTCCACTTGGGCAGACGCTGTTGCGCGGATCTCGCCCACCTGGAGTTTGTAGCGGGATCAGCCGCGAGCTTGGGCGTCGTTGATGGGTGGGGGATGCTTGGTGGGGTGCTGGCGGATTCCTCGACTGCGAGGTTGTGGCGATAGGTCTCGACGGTGGTTCGGACGCTTTTGACGCGATCCCATTGCTCGAACAACTGGTCGCTGATCGTTTGGTGTGCGGTCAGGACTTCCAGGGCTTCAGGGGCGTTCGTGCCGTGCAGGACCGTAAGGCCCGTTTCGGCTTCGTCCAGCACGTCCAGCGCCGTGTTGAGGGTTTCGAGCGCCTTGGTGAGCTTGGCGATGATGTGGCCGAGGAGTTGGTCGAGGTCGCCGACTGCTGACACGCCGATCTCCTTCGCTGCTGCCTGGCAGTGCGCGGAGATCGTTTCGGGGTGGTCTGACAGTTCTTCGTGCTGCGAAGCCTGATTTGCCACGATCGTGTCGGCCGGAAGCGCGGGGCCGTGAGTCTTTTGGGTTGCTATTGCCGCCCAAAGGACTCACGGCCGGGGACGGGCCGCGTCGGTTACTTCGCCGCTGGGTTGGCCACTGCTGTCACGGTGCAGTAGCCGATCGGGCCGCTGGTGTCGTGGAACGTGCAGTTCGCCGCCGAGATGCCGTCCTCGCTGAGGTGGCCCGTGGCCTCGATGCCGATCGCGTCGCTCAGCGGGAGGCGGCTGAGCGTCAGCGTGTAGTCCGCGTTGATGAACTCCAGCTTGCCGTGGGTGCCGAAGTTCGCCAGCGGGCTGGCGAAGTCGCCCGCCAGCGCGACCCGCACGAACGGCGACGGGGATTCGCCCGCCACCAGCTCGTTGTTGTCCCGCAGCCAGGCGCGGCGCCAGCTGTCGGCGCTCCAGGAGTCGGTGGGCTCGCCGTCGGCGTCGAGCATCCAGATGTCGAACGGCGGCGGCCAGCCCGACGACTGGGTGCGCGGCGTCCCGATCTCCGCCGGGTTCGGGACGTCCCAGGCCGGTGTCTGCGCCACGGTCTCGGTCGGCTGCTCGCCGCGGCGCAGCAGCACCGCGCTCGCCCGCGCCACCGGGGTGTCCCCGGCGTACACCGTCGCGTCCGCGATGCGGATGCGACGGCCGTCGCGGACCCGCTGGGTCTCCACCCGCACCGGCACCAGCTTGGTGTTGCGGAACAGGTCGACGGTCAGCCGGGTGAAGTGGAAGTCCGGTTCGGCGTGCTCCCGCTCCAGCGCGCGGGCGAGCAGCCCGCCGAACAGCCGGCCGTGCATCATGTCCGGCGCCCACGGGCTGCCCGCGTGCGGGCCGGGCACCAGCCCGTCCCCGTCGATGGTGAAGAACGGTTCCGCGCCGTTGGTCTCGGCCATCAATCCTCCTCGTCTTCGTCGCGGAGCGGGTCCAGGCGGCGGATCAGCCGCAGCGTCGCCTCCAGGACCTTGTTCGCCTCCCGCTTGCTGGAGCACGTCGCGATCTCGCGGCCCGCCTCGCCGATGATCGTGGTCAGCACGGCGACGGTCACCCGGTCCACCGGGTCGGTGCCGGCGCCCAGCAGCACCGCGTTCTGCCGCACCCACTCGCGGCCGCGGGTCCGGCGGATCAGCTCGAACCCGGGCGGCCCGTCGCCGTCCATGAACAGCCGCACCAGGTCGCGGCGCGCCCACGAGCCCTCCAGGAAGGCTCGCGCGCCGACGTTGAACAGCGTCAGCGGGTCTTCCTCGCCGTCGGCGCGGGCTTTGGCGACGGAGCTGATCGCGTTCTGCTCGTGGGTGGCCTGGTGGTCCTCCCACAGCGCCAGGAACAGCTCGGTCTTGCCGCCGAAGTGGTGGTAGAGGCTGCCGACGCTGGATCCGGCGCGTTCGACGACCTCCGCGACGCTGGCCTCGGCGAACCCCTTCTCGGTGAACACCTCGCGCGCGGCCTGCAGCAGGACGCGGCGGGTCTCCGCGGTTCGGCTCCACTGCCAGGCGTTGGAGCGGCTCGTCTTCCGTGCCATGACCACCTTCCCGTCGTGCTGATCGGCCCTGGCCGGGGCCGTGCGTGCTTCCTGTCGCTATGGCAGCACAAAGTACTCACGGGCCCGGCCTGGGGAAACGTCCGCCCCACCGGTGTTCGAGTAGTGGGATCACATTCTAGAACGTGCCCGCCGCCGGCGTGGCTACCTCGGACGGACGCTAGGCGCGGGCCGTCCAAGTATTTAGAGTGCGGTTCTAGAAAGTCTTCGCACCGCCGGGCAACGGGGCCCGAGTCGAAAGGACTTCGCGATGGTCGACTTCGCACTCGGCGAAGAGGAACGGCAGATCCGCGACACCGTCCGCAGCTTCATCACCAGGGAAGTGCGGCCGCTGGAGGAAGAGGTGCTGCGCAATGAGCGCGCCGGCAAGCCGTCGGTGGACCCGGACGTGCTGCGCGAGCTCCAGCAGAAGGCGAAGAAGGCCGGTTTCTGGGGCGTCAACACGCCCGAGGAGTACGGCGGGATGAACCTCGGCGCGGTGATGTCCGCGATCCTGGCGATGGAAACCGGCCGGACGTTCGTGCCGTTCACCTTCGGCGGCAGCGCCGACAACATCCTCTACGCCGGCGACGACGAGCAGCGCAAGCGCTACCTCGTCCCGACCATCGAGGGCGAGCGGAAGTCCTGCTTCGCCATCACCGAACCCGGCGCGGGCTCCGACGCCCGCAACATCCGCACCCGCGCGGTCCGCGACGGCGGCGACTGGGTGATCAACGGCGAGAAGACCTTCATCACCGGCGGCAACGAGGCCGACTTCGTGATGGTCTTCGCCGTCACCGACCCCGACGCGAGCGCCGACAACGGGGTGACGTGCTTCCTGGCCGACCGGGACATGGGCTGGAAGTCCGAACCCATCCCGACCATGGGCCAGTGGGGCCCGGCGTCGCTGGTGTTCGAGGACGTGCGGGTGCCGGCCGAGAACGTGCTCGGCGAGGTCGGCCGGGGCTTCCCGCTGGCGCTGCGCTGGATCGGCCAGGGCCGGTACATGATCCCGGCGCGGGCGATCGGCGCGGCGGAGCGGATGCTGCAGATGGCCATCGACCACGCCAAGATCCGCGAATCGATGGGCAGCCCGATCGCCGAGTACCAGGCGATCCAGTGGCAGATCGCGGACTCCCAGGTCGAGATCGAGTCCACCAAGTGGCTCACGCTGCACGCCGCGTGGCGGGTGCAGCAGGGCATGGACGCGCGGCACTGGTCGTCGATCGCCAAGCTGCACGGCGCGGGGATGGCCAACCAGGTCGTCGACCGGGTGCTGCAGATCCACGGCGGCATGGGCTACACCCGCGAGCTGCCGATCGAACGCTGGTACCGGGAGCTGCGGTTGCTGCGGATCTACGAGGGCACCGACGAGATCCAGCGCCGCACCATCGCCCGCAACCTGCTCAAGGGCCACGTCAAGCTGGGAGGGATCGCGGAGTGACACGCCGTCGCGCGGCCATCGTCGGGGTGGCCGAATCCGAGTTGGGCAAGACCCCGCACCTCACCGTGCTGTCCCAGCAGGCGCAGGCGACGAAGGCCGCGCTGACCGAGGCCGGCCTGCGGCGCGACGACGTCGACGCGCTGTTCGTCGCCGGCGGCTGGTCCTGGGCGCCGGCGCTGGCCCTGGCCGAATACCTCGGCATGCGCCCGCGGTACCTGGACGGCACCAACATCGGCGGCTCGTCGTTCGAGGCGCACCTCGGCCACGCCACCGCGGCGATCGAGGCGGGCGTCATCGACGTCGCGGTGATCGCCTACGGCAGCACGCAGCGCAGCGACCGGTCCCGCAACCAGCCGCGCCCGGCGACGCTGACCGAGCAGTTCGAGCGGCCGTACGGGCTGCCCACGCCGGTCGGCGCCTACGCGCTGGCGGCCAACCGGTACATGCACGAGCACGGCGTGACCAGCGAGCAGCTCGCCGAGGTCGCGGTGTCCACGAGGGAGTGGGCGCGGCTGAATCCCCAGGCATACCACCGGGATCCGCTCACCGTGGACGAGGTGCTGGCGTCGCCGATGATCTGCGAGCCGCTGCGCAAGCTGGACTGCTGCCTGGTCACCGACGGCGGCGGCGCGCTGGTCGTCGCGGCCGAGGACCGGTGGCCGGACCTGGCCACGCGGCCGGTGATCGTGCTCGGGCACGGCGAGGCGACCACGCACAACACCATCGCCAACATGCCGGACCTGACCGTCACCGGCGCCGCCCGGTCCGGCCCGGCGGCACTGGAGATGGCCGGGGTCGGGCACGACGACATCGACGTGCTGGAGATCTACGACTCGTTCACCATCACCGCGCTGCTGACGCTGGAATCGCTCGGGTTCTGCAAGCCCGGCGAGGCGGGCGCGTTCGTCGCGGACGGGCGCACCGCGCCCGGCGGCGAGGCGCCGATGAACACCAACGGCGGCGGCCTGTCCTGCACGCATCCCGGCATGTACGGGATCTTCCTGCTGATCGAGGCGACCCGGCAGCTGCGCCACGACTTCGCCGGCACGCCGCGGCAGGTGGACGGCGCCGAGCTGGCGCTGGCCCACGGCACCGGCGGGGTGCTGTCGTCGACGTCGACCATCGTGCTGGGAAGGGGCTGACCGATGGTGCAGATCATCCCGGACGCCGAGACGCGTCCGTTCTGGGACGGCATCGCCGCGGGCGAACTCCGCATCCAGCGGTGCGCGGACTGCGAAGCCGCCGTCTTCTACCCGCGCTCGGTGTGCCCGGGCTGCTTCGGCGACCGGCTCGACTGGTTCACCGCGAGCGGCCGCGGCACGATCTACTCCTGGACGGTCGCGCACAAGGCGTTCGGCGAGTTCGCCGACCAGGCGCCGTTCACCGTCGCGCTCGTCGACCTGGACGAGGGCCCGCGGATGCTGTCCCGGATCGTCGGCCCGCAGTTTCAATTGAAACTGGGGTCCCACGAGCCGGGCGCGGATGCGGGCCGGGTGCGCATCGGGGACCGGGTGGAGCTGGTGATCACCAGCCTCGGCGCGGACGGGCCCGAGCTGCCGTGCTTCCGGGTGGTGGCGCGATGAGCGCGGAAGCGGTGCGGGCGCTGTTCAACCCGCGGTCCATCGCCCTGGTCGGCGCCACCGACAAGTCCGGCTGGTCGCTGGCCACCTTCGACAACCTGCGCAACAACGGCTTCCCCGGCCCGGTGCACCTGGTCAACCCCCGCACCGAGGTCGTGCACGGCGTGCGCGCCCACCCGAGCCTGTCGGCGATTCCGGACAAGGTCGACCTGGCGTACGTGATGGTTCCGACGCACGCGCTGCTGGACGTGCTGCGCGAGGGCGCGGAACTGGGCATCCGCAGCTACGTGGTGCTCACCGCAGGATTCGGCGAGACCGGCGCCGAGGGCCGCAGGCTGGAACGCGAGGTGGCCGACTTCGCCCGCGAGCACGGCCTGATCCTGTTGGGGCCCAACGGGAACGGCTACATCAACGCGGCCGCCGGCAGCACCCCGTACGGCCTGCCGATCCCGGCGCCGCTGGTCAGCGGCCCGATCGGGGTGGTGCTGCAGAGCGGGGCGCTGGCCAGCGCGGTGCTGAACTTCGCGCAGGCCCGCAACGTCGGCATCAGCCTGCTCACCGCGATGGGCAACGAGACGGTGCTGTCGGTGACCGACGTGATCGACTACCTCGTCGACGACCCGGCGACCAAGGTCATCGCGCTGTTCCTGGAGCAGGTGCGCCACCCGGCCGAGTTCGCGCGGGTCGCCCGCCGGGCCGCGCAGGCGGGCAAGCCCATCGTGGCGCTGAAGATCGGGTCCAGCGAGATCGCCTCGCACACCGCGCAGGCGCACACCGGCGCGCTGGTCGGCGACGACGCGGTGGTCGACGCGGCGTTCCGGCAGCTCGGCGTGATCCGCGTGCGCTCGCTGGAGGACCTGCTCATCACGGCGGGGCTGCTGGCCGAGGTCGGGCGGTTGCCGGGGCGCCGCATCGGCGTGGTCACGCCGTCGGGCGGTGCGTCGGAGATCATCGCCGACCGCGCGGCGGAGGAAGGGCTCGAACTCCCCGAGTACGCCCCGGAGACCGTGGCGCGGCTGAAGGAGATCGTGCCGGAGTTCGCCACCGTGCAGAACCCGCTGGACGTGACCGGGTACGTGGTGGTCGACCGGACGCTGCTGGGCCGGGCGCTGGAGGTGGTGGCCGAGGACCCGGGCATCGACGCGGTCCTGCTGCTCGCCGACCTGCCGCGGGTGCCGCCGCCGAACCCGGAGCTGAGCATCGCGGCGTTCCGGGAGAACGCGCGCCGGATCCGCGAGTCGCCGCGCCCGGTGGCGGTGATCGGCAACGTGTGCGCCGACGTCAGCGAGTTCGGCCGGATGATCCAGGAGAAGTCGGGCTTTCCCTACGTGGCGGGCGGAATCGAGCACGGCATGACCGCGCTGGGCGCCGCGGCGCGCTGGTCCGAGGCCGCGGTGTCCCATGTGGACGATCCGGAGCCACTGGGCGTGCGCGGTTCCGGGATCTGGACCGAGCACCAGGCGGCGGCCCTGTTGTCCGCCAACGGGATCCCGGTGGTTCCCTCGGAGCCGGCGGCAGATGCGGAAGCCGCGGTCGCGGCCGCCGAGCGGTTCGGCTACCCGGTGGTGCTCAAGGCGGTCGCCGACGGGTTGGGGCACAAGAGTGACATCGGCGGCGTCCGGCTCGGCCTGTCCGGCCCCGAGGACGTGCGCCGCGCGCATGAGGAAGTGTGCGCGACGCTGCGGGAATCCGGTGCGAGCGGGATCGGCGCGCTCGTGCAGCCGCAGCGCAGCGGCGGCGTGGAGCTGCTGGTCGGCGTCGTCCGCGACGCGTCGTGGGGCCTGACGATGGCCATCGGCCTCGGCGGGGTGTGGGTCGAGGTGCTGCGCGATTCGGCGCTGCGCCTGCTCCCGGTCGACCACGCCCAGGTCCGGCAGGCCCTCGGCGAACTGCGCGGCGCTGCGCTGCTGCAGGGCGCCCGCGGCTCGGCTCCGGCCGACCTGGACGCGGTGGCCGACGTCGTGGTGCGCATCGGACGCCTCGCCCAAGCGCTCGGCGACGGCCTGGAATCCCTGGAGGTCAACCCGCTCCTGGTCGACGGCGACCGCGTCGAAGCCCTGGACGCGCTGGTGACCTGGCACTGATCCGGGCGGGCTGGCGGCCATATCCGGCTGCAGCTCGCCCGGCGTTCACCTCCGCGACGCCTGCTCGCGGCCTACCGGACGCTCCCGGTGCGCAAGATCGCTGCGTTGTCCAGTTTGCGACAGATGGAGTGACGCATGTCAGGAAAGTTGAATCGCCGCACGTTGTTGGGGCTCGGTGGTGCGAGCGCGGCCGCGGTGCTGCTCGGCACGGGAGCGTGGAGCAGCGCGGCGGCCGACACCCGGCTGCGGGGCGGATACCCGTTCTCGCTGGGCGTCGCCTCCGGCGATCCGATGCCCGACGGCGTGGTGCTCTGGACGAGGCTGGCGCCGCAGCCGCTGGCCGCCGACGGCTCCGGCGGCATGCCGGACAAACCGGTGAAGGTGCGCTACGAGGTGGCCACCGACGAGCGGTTCCGCGACGTCGTGCGGCGCGGCGAGACCACCGCGACACCGGAGCTCGGCCACTCGGTGCACGCCGAGGTCGCCGGCCTGCGGCCGGGCCGCGAGTACTTCTACCGCTTCCGCGCCGGTGGCGAGCTCAGCCCGGTCGGCCGGACCAGGACCGCGCCCGCGAAGAGCGCCGCGCTGGCCTCGTTGTCGTTCGCCTTCGCCTCCTGCCAGCACTGGAAGGACGGTTTCTTCACCGCCTACCAGCACATGGCCGCCGAAGACCTGGACTTCGTCGTGCACCTCGGCGACTACCTCTACGAGTACGACCAGACGGACAACAAGCGCGGCGTCGTGCTCGGCGACGAGTTCAAGTCGGAGACCGAGCGGCTGGAGCGCTACCGGCTGCAGTACGCGCTGTTCAAGTCCGATCCGCACCTGCAGGCCGCGCACGCGGCATTCCCGTGGATCGTCACGATGGACGACCACGAGGTGGACAACAACTGGGCCGACGAGATCTCCCAGGACAACACCGATCCCGCGGTGTTCCTGCAGCGCCGGGCCGCGGCCTTCCAGGCGATGTACGAGAACCTGCCGCTGCGCCGCACCGCGATGCCCAGCGGCCCGGACGTGCGCCTGCACCGCAGGCTGAAGTTCGGCGACCTGGCCGACCTGACCATGATCGACACCCGCCAGTACCGCGACGACCAGCCCTGCGGCGACGGCTCGAAGTACGACTGCACCGAGCGGCTGGACCCGCGCCGCACGATCCTCGGGGAGCAGCAGCGGGAATGGCTGCTGGACGGGTTCTCCGGGAACCGGTCGCGGTGGCAGATCCTCGGCAACCAGGCGCCGATGGGCGAGACCGACCTCGACGCCGGCCCGGCGAAGAAGCTGTTCATGGACCCGTGGGACGGCTACGTGGCGGAGCGCAACGCGCTGCTGGCGGGCGCGGCCCACCGCGGGGTGCGCAACCTGGTGGTGATCACCGGCGACCGGCACCAGAACTACGCCTGGGACCTCAAGCGCGACTTCGAGGACCCGGGTTCGCCCACGGTGGCCAGCGAGTTCGTCGGCACCTCGATCAGCAGCGGCGGCGACGGTGCGGACATCACCGACGAGGGCCGCACGATGCTCGCGGCGAACCCGCACATGAAGTTCTTCAACGCCCAGCGCGGCTACGTCCGCTGCACGCTGACACCGGAGCTGTGGCGCAGCGACTACCGGGTGGTCCCGTTCATCTCGCGACCCGACGCCCCGATCTCGACCCGGGCCAGCTACGTCGTCGAGGACACCCGCCCCGGGGTGCAGCCCGCCTGACGCCGCGCCGCAAGCCGGCTGCCTGGAGCTTCGCGGATCAACGTTTCCGCTGGTCACTCCGGCCGTGAGTCTTTTGGGTCGCTACGAGGCTGTTTTGGATGTCGTGGTGTGAGGTGTGGTAGCGCGGGGTTTGTCCTTGAAGCGGCGCAGCCGCTTAGCCTACCTGCGGAGCTTGCACCGCTGCGGGTTCTCAGGTGTTTTCTCGCGAGGACAGCCCCGACGTGGTGAATTGGCATTCATGATGTCGGGGATCCCACAGCGAGAAGGCGCCTGAGGTTCCGCCACCCGCACCGCCACGCAGGATGAGTTCGGAAACAGGCTCTATCGCAGCCCGAAAGACTCACGGCCTTGTTCCCTAGCCGGATCAGCCGCGGGGCTTGGCGTAGGTCGCGGCGCTCGCCCAGGACTCCGCGACCTCCGACCACGGCGCGGCGCTGGACAGCAGCGCGATCGCCGCGGTCTTGAGCTCCGCCGGTTCGCCGGTGAGCAGCGCCGTCAGGTCTTCCAGGCCCGGGTTGTGGCCGACGACCACCGCGGTCATGACCGAGGGCGGGATCTCGCGGATGACGGCCAGCAGCTCGCGGGCCGAGGCCGCGTAGATCCGGTCGTCGTGCTTGAGCATCGGCTCCGCCGGGATCTCCGGGGCCGCCAGATCCCACGTCCGCCGGGCGCGCACGGCGGGGGAGCAGATCGCGATCTCGACCGCCGCGGCGTGCTGGCGCAGCCACCGGCCGACGGCCGGCGCGTCGCGGAGGCCCCGCTCGGTCAGCGGCCGGTCGACGTCGTCGACGTCGTCCGGCCAGGCCGACTTCGCGTGCCGGATCAGCACCAGTTTCCGTTCCGCCTCGGTCATGTCGCGCCGCCCACCTGCTCGCCGGGATTCCTGCTCCCACGGTAGAGGCCGAGCCGACCCGGCGCGCTTCCGCATCGCGGAACGCATTGAGTCGCCGGGAGTCTCAGCGCGGCGTCGATTCCGTATTGGACAGCCCCGCGACCCGGTGGAAACGTGCTGGGCATGAACTTCGCCGACCTCGATCCCGCCCTGCGCCCGCTGCTGGCCCGCTACGTCGACCAGATGGACCGCGTCGAGCCACTCCTGCGCGACGTCGGCGAGGTTGCCGCCGGCGAGCTGGACCGGCTGGCCGCGGTCGCCGAGGTCAACCCGCCGCGGCTGCGCCAGTACGACGCCGCGGGCGACCGCGTCGACGAGGTCGTCTACCACCCGGCGTACGCCGAGATGTCGCGGCTGGCGTTCGAGCGGTTCGGCTTCGCCGCGATGTCGCACCGCCCGGGCGTGCACGGCTGGGCGACCAAGATCCCGCACGTGGTCAAGTACGCCCTGTCGTACGTGTTCGTGCAGTCCGAGTTCGGGCTGTTCTGCCCGGTTTCGATGACCGACTCGGCGGCCCGGGTGCTGCGCAGGTTCGGCGACGCGGAGGTCTTCGAGCGCGAGATCGACGGGCTGAGCTCGCCCCGGTTCGACTCGCTGCTGACCGGCGCGATGTTCATGACCGAGAAGCAGGGCGGCAGCGACGTCGGCCAGACCGCGACGGAGGCCACCCCGAACGGGTCGCACTGGACGCTGCGCGGCCAGAAGTGGTTCGCCTCCAACGTGAACGCGGACGTGATCCTGACGCTGGCCCGGGTTCCCGGCGGGCCGGCGGGCACCAAGGGGCTCGGGTTGTTCATGGTCCCGAGGCTGCGGCCGGACGGCAGCCGGAACACCTACCGGATCGACCGGCTCAAGGACAAGCTCGGCACCCGCTCGATGGCCAGCGGCGAGGTGACGCTGGAGGACTGCTACGCGCTGCCGGTCGGCGATCTCTCGCGCGGCTTCGTGCAGATGGCGGAGATGGTCAACGTGTCGCGGCTGTCCAACGCGATGCGCGCGGTGGCGCTGATGCGGCGCGCGCTGCACGAGTCGATCGTCCACACGCGACAGCGGGTGGCGTTCGGCAAGCCGCTGTTCGACCAGCCGCTGATGCGGCGAACGCTGCTGCCGATGATGCTGCACACCGAGGCGGGCCTCGGTTTCGTGATGGAGGCGGCGGCGACGCTGGACCGGGCGGACGCGGGGAACCCCGAGGCGAGCCGGCTGATCCGGGTGCTGACGCCGCTGGGCAAGCACCACCTGTGCAAGCTGGCGCGCGAGGTGACCGGTGAGGCGATGGAGATCCGGGGCGGCAACGGCTACATCGAGGACTGGGTCAACCCGCGCCTGCTGCGAGACGCGCACCTGGGCTCGATCTGGGAAGGCTCCAGCAACGTGATCGCGCTGGACGTCCTGCGCTGCATCCGCAAGGACAACGCCCACGAGCTCCTGGCGGACACGGCCCAGCAGCGCCTGGACCGGATCGTGGACGCGGACGTCAAAGCAGCGGCCGAGCAACTCCTCACCGAGGTGGAGGGGCTGCGAACCCTGGGCAAGTCCCTGCTGTCGGAATCCGACGAGTACGCCCAGGCGATGTGCGGCGACTTCACGACCCTGGCGGCGTGCACGACGATGGCGTCCCTGCTGTTCGAGCAGGCGGACCACGAAGCCAGGAGCGGCCGAGGGTACCGGAAGTTGTTGGTGGCGAAGACATATCTCCACCACGCGATGCGCGGCACGGACCCGGTGCCGGAGGCCCTGCGCTGGCTCCCGGAACTCGCCGACGGAGGCGACGTCCCGGCCGAAGCGGCTCAGTCCTGAGCGGTGTCGCGGTCGGCCACGACACGCTCGATCCAGGACATGAGCTCGCGGGGATCGGCGGTGACGCCCAGCGCTCCGAGCTCCTCGGCGCGCTTGACGCGGGACGGGGTGACCCTGCTGGTGTAGAAGATGACGGGGCCGTCGTAGATCCCGTCGGATCGCAGCGCGGCGAGGTCGTCCAGTCCCGCGTTCGGGTCGCCGTCGCGGGTGATGTCGGAGATGAACAGGTCGGGTTCGAGCCGGCGGAAGGTGTCCTTCAAGGATTCCGGGTCGTTCGTCCGGAGGACCCGGATGCCTCGGCGGTCCGCGTCGGCGATCAGGTCGAGCTTCGCGTCGCCCAGCAGGTCGGGTTTGAAGGAGTCATCGATCCACAGCACTCGGAGACCGGGGGAGGCGTCGGTCTCTTCCGGTGCGGGGACTCGCAAGAGGTCGATGCCCTGGCCGAGCAGTTCGTGCAGGCTTCGCGGGTCGTGGTGGTGCCGCAGTTCGTCCACCGAGCGCCACAGGTCGTGCCGCGAAGCCCAGGACTCCGGCGAGCTGAGGGCATCGAGCCTTTCCGCCGGCCGGTTCAGCAGGAATTCCTGCGGGAACTCGTCGTCGGTGAGCAGGCTGGGCAACGAGAAGCTGCCGCGGCGACCGTGCTGCAGGTACCTCTGCAGTTCGTCGAAGTCCGCCTCCTGGGCGAGCTCGCCGATCAGCGACGCGAAGTCCGGGTTCGCCGCCAGTTCGGGGAAGAAGACGGGCAGTTCCTGCTCGACCCGGTCCAATGAGGACAGAAGCACGTCGTGGTCCGCGCCGGCGGGTGGCGGCGCCACCTGGTGGTTGGTGAAGAACTCGTCGTCACCTGGGTGGTTGCCCGCCTTGCAGTGCTCGCGAACCGAGGTGTAGGCCAGGAATTCCGAAACGATGTCCCGGTCATCGGTGCTCGTCAGGCTCCGGTAGAACTCGGGGTAGAAGTGCTGCAGCAGGATGATGCGGACCAGCGCGGACGCGCCGAAGCGCTGCCAGTCCCGGTTCAGGTGGTATTCGAGGACGAAGCTGTTGATCAGCCGTTTGATCCGGCGCGGATTCCGCCTGGTGCGCTGGGCGATCAGCGCGGTCACGCCGTCGCCGAACAGCTCCCTCGTGCCGGACCGGCCGGCGAAGCCGTCGATGAGCCGCCGCACGCTCTCCTGGTCGGGTGCGGGTGTGCGGTAGTAGACCTGCACGATCTTCTCCAGATGTTCCAGCGCGCGCCCAGCCGAGCCGCCGGATTCCTGTACGTTGCGGGCCAGCACCGCTTGGTCGCAGCCGATGACGAACACCAGTCCCGGCACGTCCAGGTACAGCTTGATCGCCTCGCACACCGCCAGCACCACGTCGCCGGAGCAGCGGTCGAGGTCGTCGATGAACACCACGAGCTGACGGCCGTCCGAGCCGCCGCCGTCGGCCCAGTCCTTGGCCATGTCGTGCACGACGTCGCGGATTTCGTTGCGCGACTTGGCATCGACCGACAGCTGCCGCCACAGCTCGTCCACCATCCGGTGCACCCCGAAGAACTTGAGCACGACCTTGAGCAGCAGCCGGACCACCCGCACGGCCCGGCGCCGCTTCGCCAGCCGGTGGTAGGCCCGCCGCACGATGTTGCGGTCGAAGGTCAGCAGCACCGACTTGATCAGCACTTCCAGCGCGTCGGCGCCGGAGGTCCAGGCGTTGAACCAGGCGGTCGGGGTGCCCCGCTCCTCCAACCGCGCCAGCATCAGCCGCATCAGGCTGCTCTTGCCCATGCCCCACCCGGCGTCGATGGCGACCGTGAACGGGGTGGAGACGTGGGAGTCGGAGATGAGGTCGACCAGCGCGCGTGCCGTGGCCGCGGCGTCGAGCAGGTCGTCCTCCCCGGTTTCCACCGGTTGGTCGTTGAGCACCACGAACCGCGTGGTCACCGCCTCGGTCAAAGCCACCTCCGGTTCCGCGGGACGCCGAGGAGTATCGCAGCACGTCGGCGCGCGGATGCGGGAAACGATCTAGGTCGTCCGGTCGAGGGTCAGGCGCCAGGTGAGTTCTCCGTCGTGCCACTGGTCCGTTGGCCGCAGGCCCGCCGCCGTTGCCACCGCCGCCGATGCGTGGTGGTCCGGGTGGATGTGGGCGAGGACCGCGCGCACCGGTTTCCGGCGGAGCCAGCCCACCAGGCCTCGTGCCGCTTCCGTCGCGATGCCCCGCTGCTGCCAGTCCGCGCCCACGATCCAGGCGATCTCGGCGATCGGTCCCGGGTGGGCGGGGCTCAGCGTCGCCTGCACCGTGCCGACGAGGCTCGCCTCGCCGGACAGCCGGATCACCCAGTTGCACCAGGACACCTCGGGATCCGGCGGGCCGGCGAGCATCCGCTCGTAGCGGGTCCGCAGTTCATCCGGTGTGAGCGGGGCGCCGCCGATGAAGGCGTACAGCTCCGGGTCTCCCAGCACGCTCGACATCTCCGCGGCGTGGTCGATGCGCAGCGGCATCAGGTCGAGCCGCTCGGTCCGGATCACCTGCGGACTGATGCCGCCCGCCGAGCTCATCGCAGGCTCTTGCGGAAGTGGATCAGCTCGTAGTGCCCCGCCGGGCTCCGGTGGGTCTCCGCGTAGCCCATGCGCCGGTAGAGCCGCAGGTTCGAGGTGCTGTGCTCGCCGGTGAACAGCTCGATCGCCTCGACCTGCGCCGGGAGGTTCCGCTCGACGTGCAGCAGCATGCCGGTGCCGAGGCCGCGGCCCTGCCGGTCGGGCGCGACCATCAGCCGACCCAGCTCCGCCGTCGCCCCGTTGAGCTCCACGCGAACCGACGCGACCAGCCGTCCCGCCTCGCGGCAGCCCCACGCCAGGCACGACGGCCGGGCGAGGTCGGCGCGCACGTCGTCGAGGGTCTGCATCAGCGGCGGCATCCGGACGTCGTCGTGGGCCTGCGCCTCGGTCACGTACGCCGCGCGTTGCAGCGTCAGGACTTCGCCGGCGTCCGCGGCCGTCAGGCGCTCCACTTGCCCGCTCACCCGGAGGAGCGTAGCGCGGATGCCCCGTCCTTCAGGGTGGGAGGAAGCGCATCAACTTCACGCCTTGCGTGCCCAGCGGTGGCCTGCATGACCGGTCATGCTTGGCGTTCGATGTACTGGCGCACCGCGCTGGGGCTGCTCCACCGACTGATCTGGCGAAGTAGGACCTGGACCACAGCCGTACGCCGTTCCAGTAGGCGAATCGCAGGTCTTCGAACTCTTGCGTAGCAGGCGGGGAACACGCCTTTGAGGGAGTTGATCAGCTTTGAGACCGCGATCTTGGGCGGGAAGTTGACCAGTAGGTGTACGTGGTTGGCTTCGTCCTTGAACTACGGTGATCTTCATGGGGGCGGACACGCAGGCGAAAGACGCCGGGCATGCTCGGTACACCTATCGTGTGCGTGTCCGCCGCGCCGCCCGCCGCGCTCTTGTCTCGGAATGGGATCGGTGTCGGTGGGTCTGGAACCAGTGCGTAGCCGAGTCCCGGCGCGCGCACCAAGCGAGCGAGAAGTGTGGTCCGGGATACCTGGACAAGTTGCTGACCTGCTGGCGAGGCGAGCACGAGTGGCTACGGCAAGGTGGGTCGGTACCGCAGCAGCAGATCATTGTCCCGTAAAGCCGCTGATGCCGCGATAGCGGCCACGAAGAACGAACTACTGATGATGGGGCGCAAGCACGGCCGCGTGGTGGTGCTCGTGGACCCGAAACACACGACGATGGACTGCGGTCGGTGCGGAGCAAGAACCAAGCACGCGCTCCCGCTGTCGGAACGTACCTACACCTGCATGGCGTGCGGACACGTCTGTCCGAGAGACAAGAACTCCGCGCACGTGATGCTGGTCCGGGCTGGGCTGTACCCGGCTGGTGCTGAGAGCGCAAGACCTGACCGCCCGAAGGGCGATCAGGCAGCTTGAACCAGGAATCCCCACTAGTGCCTGAAGACGAGGGACGAAGAATCTCCCCCCGCCTTCACGCGGGGAGCAGTCAAGACAGCTTCTTCTCGAACCAGTGCTCGGCGTACGGGCCGTTGTTGTAGGCCGGGATCTCGTCGAAGCCGTTCTTGGCGTAGAGGTTGCGGGCCTCCACGAGATCGTTGCGGGTGTCCAGGCGGATCGAGCGGAACCCCAGCTCCTTCGCGTGTTGTTCGACGGCGGCCAGCAGCCCGGTGCCGACGCCGAGGCCGCGGGCCTGCGGCCGGACGTACATCCGCTTGAGCTCCGCGATGCCGGGTTCCATCGGGCGGATCCCGACGCAGCCGAACGGTTCCGCGCCGCGAGCCACCAGGAACACGCCTTCCGGCGGGTGCAGGCCGTCGTTGGGATCTTCCGCGATCGCCTCGTCGACCTCGACCGCGGTGGCGGGGCGCCCGTAGTAGCGGCTGGCGATCTCGTCGATGTACTCGCGCAGCAGCTCGACGACCACGGGTTCGTCCACGCCGACCGGCTCGACGGTCCAGTGCTGGTTCACGTCATGCATTCTCACCGGCCTGTCCACCGGATATAGGCCGGGCCTTCGGTTCCGTTCGCGAACCGGACTTTGACCGGCGTCGAGGGGCGTGCTTTGAATGGGCCGAGCACACCGGTGTGGAAAGGATCTGCGCATGCGCCTGGAAGGTATTTCGGCGGCGGTGACCGGCGGGGCGTCCGGTCTCGGCCTTGCCACCACCCAGAAGCTGGTCAAGGCGGGGGCCAAGGTCACCATCATCGACCTGCCGACGTCGCAGGGCGCGGAGGTCGCCAAGGAACTCGGCGACGCCGTGCGCTTCGCGGCCGCCGACATCACCGACGAGCAGCAGTTCGCCGCCGCACTCGATGTCGCGGACGAGGTCGGGCCGCTGCGCGCGCTGGTGCACTGCGCCGGGCGCGGGGCCCGCATCCGGCTGGTGGAGAAGGACGGCCAGCCCGGCGCGCTGGAGCCCTTCGAGGACGTCATCCAGCTGAACCTGGTCGGCTCCTACAACGCGCTGCGGCTCGGCGCGGCGCGGATGGCGAAGCACGACGCCGTCGACGACGAGCGCGGTGCGATCGTGCTGACCGCGTCGGTGGCGGCGTTCGACGGGCAGATCGGGCAGATCGCCTACACCGCGTCGAAGGCGGCGATCGTCGGCATGACGCTGTGCTCGGCGCGCGACCTGGCGAGCAAGGCGATCCGGGTGTGCACCATCGCGCCGGGCATCATGGACACCCCGCTGCTGGGGCGGCTGCGCGAGGACGTGCGCCAGTCCCTGGAGGCCTCGGTGCCGAACCCGAAGCGCCTGGGCGAGCCCGCCGAGTTCGGCGCGCTGGCCTGCCACATCGTGGAGAACCCGTACCTCAACGGCGAGACGATCCGCCTGGACGGCGCCATCCGCATGGCCCCCCGCTGATCCGCGACATGCTGAAGAGCACCTCCCGGGAGGTGCTCTTCAGCATTCGTCAGTCGAAGGAGACGCCGAAGACGCTGAGGAGGCTGTAGACGCCCAGCAGGCTGATCGCGATGCTGCTGATCACCAGGAGGGCGTTGAAGGCCTTCGAGCCGTGCAGGCGCTTGTCGACCTGGGTGTTGCGCAGGTACCAGGTCGCGGCCACCACCGCCGGCAGGAAGATGCCGGTCATGATGCCGCCGATCTGCACCATCACCACCGGCGAGTTGACGAACAGGTAGGCCGTGCCCCACAGGATCGGCAGCGCCACCGTGAACCCGCGGATCCACTTCTGCCGGGAGCGGGCGTTCTGCCAGTCCATCACGCCCAGCTCCGCCAGGACGTTGACGTACATCCGCGACCAGCTCGGGATCGAGGCCCACAGGGTGGACCCGAGCACCGCGACCGCGCCGACGAGGAACGCCACGGCCGCCCACTCGCCGATGACGTCGGTGTACATCTGCGACAGCGTCGTGATCATCTCGTTGCCCTTGAGCACCAGGCCCTGCGGGTTGAGCACCGCTGCGCCCATCACGTAGAACGCCAGGGTGCTGAAGGTGTAGATGACCCAGGACAGGAAGACGTCCTTGTACATCACCTTGATCCAGCCCTGGGCGCGGTTCTGCCACGCCTCGCTGCCGTCGTTCGGGCCGACCCAGCGCGCGTAGCCCTTCTCCACGCACCAGTAGGTGTAGAAGGTGATCTCGTCCGCGCCGACGCCGGTGATGCCGAACATCGCCACCGCGGCGCCGATGGCTCCGGCCGGGATGGTGAAGGTGAGGCCGCTGAGCAGGTCGCCGCCGCTGTAGCCGAACGGCGTGAACGGCAGGCCGAGCGCGATCACCACGGTGGCCACCGAGAACACCGCCACCAGCGCGAAGGCGCCGCGTTCGATCAGGTTGTAGTTGCTGGAGTACAGCAGCGCGATGCTGCCGGCGACGATGATGATCGTCCACACCGTGAGCGAGGTGGAGCCGAGCGGTTCGCCGCCGATCGGGATCAGCATGCTCATCGCGACCGCGGTGCCGCCGACGATGCCGCCGACCTGCAGCAGCTTCGACAGCGCCATGAGCATCCACAGCAGGTTGATCCAGCCGACCCGGCCGATCCTCGGCGGCACCTGGTTGAACCCGGTGAGCGCGGGCTTGCCGGTGATGATCGTCCAGCGGGCGAGCTCGGCCTGCACCGCCACCTTGACGGCGGTGGACAGGATCACCATCCACAGCAGGGCGAAACCTACTTCCGCGCCGAGCGCGGTGGTGGCGATGAGCTCGCCGGAACCGACGATCGAGGCGCTGACGATCAGGCCGGGGCCGAGGTATCGGAGGCTGGACTTCCAGCCCTTGGGGGGTTCCTTGATGCCGTCCGCGGTGAGAACGTACGGATCGTCGCTGCTCGCGACCGATGTTCCCATCGGGCACTCCCTTGTGCTCGGAATTTCACATTTGTGAAGCTGAATTTGTGAATGTGAAAACTACAGTTGCGAACGGGGTCGGTCAACGGACTGGGAAGCACGGTTCGCCGCAGGTTTTCGATCGCCGCGCGACGGGCATTCGGGAGGCGAGCGCGTCCGGAGGTGCTCGATGGTTTCCCGTTCGCGATGGCAGCGCCCGGAGGTGCGCTGGCAGTTGCTGCTGGGCGCGGAAGGCCTGTTCCTGATCCTGCTCGGTGCGCTGGGACTGGCCGGCGGGCAGGCGGAAGACGTTGCGGTGCTGGTGGTCTTCCAGCTCAACACCGCGCACAGCGTCCTGCTGCTGATCGCCGGCGTGCTGGCGCTGGTCGCCGCGCCGTGGCGGCGCGGGGTGGCGCTGTTCGCGGCGGTGCAGATGGTCGGCGGCGTGATGCTGTTCGTCTACGGCACCGCGGAAAGCACTGTCGGGGAAGGAAGAACGCCGTTCCTGTTGCATCCGGCCGAGAACTTCCTGCACGCGGGCCTGGCCGTGCTCGGCTTCATCATCCTGTGCGGAGTGGAGTCGACACCGCGCCCGGCCCGGCCGCCGCGCATGGTCCCCAGGCATTGAAGCGGAACGGCTGCGCCCGGGATGCCGCCCGATCGCCGGTCAGGGCTCGTGAGTACTTTGGATCGCTATGGCGGACCAAACCGCTCACGAGGCCTCACCAGGCCGAACGACCGGCCCGGTCGGTTCCGGAGCCCCGGTCCCGGGCGGAGCGGGAATTTCCGGCGGGTGTTCGGCGTTGGGCCCCGACCGCAACCGGATTTCCGGTGCTTACCGGCGACGGGACGGATAGGGTTTCGAACATGGTGGGTTCATTGCTGGGGACCGAAGTCCAACGGGTCGAGGACCCGGAACTGCTCCGCGGTCGGGGCACCTACGTCGGCAACCTCGAACTGACGGGCATGCTGCACCTCGGGTTCGTCCGCTCGCCGCTCGCGCACGCACGGCTGGGCAATGTGGACGTCACCGCGGCCGCCGCCGCGCCGGGCGTCGTCGCGGCGTTCACGGCGGCCGACCTGGACGTGCCGATTCCGCCGCCGTTCATCGAGCTCAACGCGCAGTGCGCGCGGCCGTCGCTGGCCACCGACCGGGTCCGCTTCGTCGGCGAGGCCGTCGCCGTGGTCGTCGGTGAGAGCGCCGCGGCGGTCGCCGACGCGATCGAGCTGGTCGACGTCGACTACGACCCGCTGCCCGCCGTCGCCGACCCGGAGCAGGCCCTGGACCCCGAGGCGGAGCAGCAGTTCCCGGAGCTGGGTTCGAACGTGGCCGCCGGATATCGCGACGCGGTCGGGGCGGACGCGCTGGCCGAGGCGGACGTCGTGGTCCGGGCCCGCATCGAGAACCAGCGCGTCGCGGTGGTTCCGTTGGAGGGCAACGCGATCGCGGTGCAGCCGGGCGGCCCGGACGAGGAGTACGACGCCACGGTGCACGTCTCGACGCAGATGCCGCACGGCCTGCGGGACGGGGTGGCCAAGGCGTTCGGCTGGGAGCCGGAGCGGGTGCGGGTGATCTCCCCGCACGTCGGCGGCGGGTTCGGCGGCAAGGCCGGGGTGATCCCCGAGCACGCGGTGGCGGTCGCGGTCGCCAACCGACTGGGGCGGCCGGTCCGGTGGATCGAGACGCGTTCGGAGAACATGCAGGCGATGCCGCACGGCCGGGCGCAGGTGCAGTTCGCGGAGCTGGGCCTCAAGCGCGACGGCACCATCGTCGGGCTGCGCTGCCGCGTGATCGGCGACTCCGGTGCCTACGCGGGCTGGGGTGGCATCCTGGCCATGGGCTCGACGCGCATGATGGCGCAGGGCGTCTACCAGATCCCGAAGATCAGCTACGACGCCGTCGCCGCGATGACCAACACCACGCCGACCGGCGCGTTCCGCGGCGCGGGGCGGCCGGAGGCCGCGGCGATGCTGGAGCGGATGATGGACCTGGCCGCGGCCGAGCTGGACGTGGACCCGGTCGCGTTGCGGCGCAAGAACTTCCTCGTGCCGGAGTCCTTCCCGTACAAGACGGTGGTCGGCGCCAACTACGACAGCGGCGACTACGCGCTGCCCTTCGACGAGGCCCTGCGGCTGGCCGACTACGACGCGCTGCGCGCCGAGCAGGCCCGGCGCGTCGCGGCCGGCGAGAAGGTGCTGCTGGGCATCGGCGTGGCCGCGTACGTGGAGATCACCGGCGGCGGCTCGGGCGAGTACGCCGAGGTCGAGGTGCACGAGAACGGCGCCCGGATCAAGGTCGGCACGTCCGCGCACGGGCAGGGGCACGCGACCTCGTTCGCCATGATCGTCTCCGACGCGCTGGGCATCCCGATGGAGTCGATCGAGTTCGTGCAGTCCGACACGGCGCAGGTGCCGCGCGGCGGCGGCACGGGCGGGTCCCGGTCGCTGCAGATCGCGGGCAGCGCGGTGCAGGACGCCGGCACCACCGTGCTGCAGAAGGCCAAGGAGCTCGCGGCGTCCCGGCTGGAGGCGTCCGTCGACGACATCCAGGTGACCGACGGCGGCGAGCTCGGCGTGGCCGGGGTGCCGAGCGCGACGATCGCGTGGGCGGAGCTCGCCCGCGCTGCCGCCGACGACGGCGACCGGCTGGCCGCGAACGTCGACTTCGCACCCGGCGGTGCGACGTTCCCGTTCGGCGCGCACGTGTCGGTGGTCGAGGTGGACACCGAGACCGGGTTCGTCCGGCCGCTGCGGCACGTCGCGGTGGACGACTGCGGCCGGGTGCTCAACCCGATGATCGTGCGCGGTCAGCAGCACGGCGGCGCGGCGCAGGGCATCGCGCAGGCGCTGTGGGAGCAGGTGACCTTCGACGCCGAGGGCAACCCGGAGACCGGCACCCTCGCCGACTACACGATCCCGTCGGCGGCGGACCTGCCGTCCTTCGAGGTGTCGAACACCGAGACCCCGAGCCCGCACAACCCGTTGGGCGCCAAGGGAATCGGCGAGTCCGCCACCATCGGCTCGACCCCGGCGGTGCAGAACGCCGTGGTGGACGCGCTCAAGCACCTCGGGGTCCGGCACATCGACATGCCGACCACCCCGGAGCGGGTGTGGCGGGCGATCGAGGCCGGCGCGTCCGCGACGCACTGGCAGGAGCCGCCGGCGGCGTTCGAGGCGCTGCCGCTGCGTCCGGACGACGCCCCGGACGACGCCGACGAGGCCGTCGCCTGATCAGGTTCGAGTCTCACGCGAAGGGCGTCCCCCACCGAGCAGCGGGTGACGCCCTTCGTCGTCGTCCGGGGTCGTGAGTGGCTATGCCGGTAAGAACCGGAGCGAGCGTTCGGGGTCAGGCGCGGCGGGCGCCCGGCGGCCAGATGACGGTGACCGGGAGCCCGCGGTCGCGGGCGGCCGCGACGATGTCGGCGGTGCCGCCGGGTCCGGCGGGCGGGCGGCCGTCCCAGACCGCGATCAGGTGGTTCGCCGTGTCGAGCATGCGCAGGCCGGCCGCCAGGTAGGCCTGCGGCTCCGCGGCGACGTAGTCGAGCTCGACGGTCTCGGACGCCGCCGCGCGGAGCGCGTCGAAGGTCGCGAGGTGCGATTCGGGAAGTGAGTCGCGGTATTCGCTGGCCGGGAGGATCACGGCGAGCCGGCCGCCGTGGTCGAGCACGAGCCGCGCGAAGATGCTGTCCGCGCCGTCGGCGAGGCAGGTGAGCCCGACGAGTTCGGCGGCCTGGTAGCCGCCGATCTCCGCGCGCAGCACGTCGGCCACCATTCGGGCGGTTTCCGCGGACAAGCCCCGGTGCCCGGTGATCGCAACCCGCATCGAACGTCCTCTTCCTCGTGGTGAACGCCGGTCGGATCAGGCCTTGCGGCGCGTTCGGTAGGCGCGCATCTTGTGGCGTGCTCCGCAGATGTCCATGCTGCACCAGATGCTGTTGTTGCCCGGTGACCTGTCGTAGTACAGCCAGCGGCAGTCGTCGGCCCGGCAGACCTTGAGCCGGCCCTGCCTGCCGGCCAGCCCGTCGACCACCAGGGTCGCGATGAGCCGGCCGACGAGCCGCTCGACGGCGGACCCGTGCGCGGTCGGGATCACCACCTGGCCGTCCTGCCACCGAGGTGCCTCGAGCAGGCGGCTCGCGTGGTCGTTCAGCTCCGCGGAGCCGGTCCCGGCGAGATGATCGCGGATCGCCTCCCGGGCCCGCACCAGTTCCTGACGCCCGGGTTCGTCCAGCTCGTCGGCAGCCTGGGGCCAGTCGTGCGCGCGCAGCCAGGCCTGGGCGCCTGCCATGTCCGCGAAGGCGTCCTCGTCGTGCAGGAAGCGCGCGGAGTTGCCGAACGCTTCGACTGCTTCCAGCTCGCCCGGTGCGGCCGGTCGGTCGTATGCCACGACATCAGATTACCGGTATGGCGAATCTGATGGTAACGTTACCGGCATAGGCTTTGAGCTAGTAACGAGGAGGCCGGGATGAACTGGGAGCTGCCGGAGCGGCACGAGTCGCCGCACGGAACGGTGCGCTGGGCGAGCCTGGGGCAGGGCGATCCGGTGGTGCTGATGCACGGGACGCCGTTCTCCTCGTACGTCTGGCGCGATGTAGCCGGGGCGCTCAGCGCCCGGCACCAGGTGTTCGTCTGGGACATGCCGGGCTACGGGCAGTCCGAGAAGCGCGACGGCCAGAACGTCTCGCTGGCCGCCCAGCAGGAGGTGTTCACGGGCCTGCTGCGGCACTGGGGCCTGCGTGCCCCATCGGTGATCGCCCACGACTTCGGCGGCGCGGTGGCGCTGCGGACGGCACTGCTGGACGGTGTCCAATATGGACGGCTGGCGCTGATCGACGCGGTGAGCGTGCGCCCGTGGGGTTCGGAGTTCTTCCGCCTGGTGCACGACGACCACGAGGTCTTCGAGGCGCTGCCGCCGAACCTGCACGAGGCGCTGGTCCGCCGCTACATCACGACGGCGGCGCACCGCGAGCTGCGCGGCGAGGTGCTCGACGCGCTGGTCGCGCCCTGGCTCGGCGAGGCGGGCCGGCCGGCGTTCTACCGGCAGATCGCCCAGGCCGACGAACGTTTCACCCGCGAGGTCGAGGACCGCTACGGGGAACTCGACTGCCCGGTCCTGATCGCCTGGGGCGACCAGGACGCGTGGCTGCCGCCGGAGCGCGCGAAGGACCTGGCGAAGCGGATCCCGCACGCCGAGCTGGCCTGGATCGGCGAGGCCGGTCACCTGGTGCAGGAGGACAACCCGGCGAAGGTGACCGCGCTCGTCACCGGCTTCCTCGCCCGGTGAGCGCAAGGCGCCCCGCGGCTTGCGTGCGTGAAGGAGGGTTTCGAGGAGCTGCGGCCGGACCGGGGGCGGGGGGGGGGGGGGGGGGGGGGGGGAAGGCCCAAGAACCCACTACCACCCGCTTCAAGGGAGCCCCTAGGTG